>CAJOMM010000007.1 GCA_905235765.1 uncultured Clostridia bacterium | reverse complement strand
ACGGTCGTACAGGGCAACTTTACGATGATAATGCTTTGTGAACTCGGAGATAATATATCCGTATCGGAACTTTCCGATTACGTTTCCGCTTCGGGGAAAGAGATAGGAGTATCCGTACACGTTCAGCACGAAGATATATTTAACGCAATGCATAAGATTTAAGGTGAAAAGATGATCGGCAAAAACGAAATCATAGAAACGATAGATATGGTGGACAAAGAGCATCTCGATATCCGTACGGTAACGATGGGAATATCTCTGTTGTCCTGCGTGAGAGGAACTGCCGAAGAAACGGCTACGCTTTGCTACGATAAGATATGTAAAAAGGCGGAAAATATAGTGGGAGTTGCCGACGAACTCGGCAAAATTTACGGCGTGCCTATAATAAACAAAAGGGTGTCGGTAACGCCGGCGAGCCTTCTTACGGCGGCTTTTCCCGGTAAAGAAGTAATTTTGGCAAAAGCGCTTGACCGCGCTGCGAAAGAGTGCGGCGTGGACTTTTTGGGCGGATATTCGGCGCTCGTTCAGAAAGGTATGACGCCCTCTGAAAAAAGTTTTATAGAGAGTATACCGGAGGCGCTTTCGGTTACTGAACGCACGTGCGCTTCGGTAAACGTAGGCTCTTCTAAATCGGGAATAAATATGGACGCCGTAAGGCTTATGGGTGAAGTAGTCAAAAAGACTGCGGAACTTACGAAAGACCAAGGCGGCATAGGTGCGGCGAAACTCGTTGTGTTTTGCAACGCTGTGGAGGATAACCCGTTTATGGCAGGGGCTTTTCACGGAGTGGGTGAAGGCGAAACGGTGATAAACGTAGGCGTTTCCGGTCCCGGAGTAGTTCATTACGCCATTAAGAACATGAAAAACGCTAAGATAGACGAGATATCAGAGATTATAAAGAAAACGGCGTTTAAGATAACGCGCGCCGGCGCTTTGATAGCGAAAGAAGCCGCAAAACGGCTGAACGCAGAATTCGGGATAGTAGATCTTTCGCTTGCGCCTACGCCCGTTATGGGGGATTCGGTAGCGCATATTCTGGAGGAGATAGGTCTCGAATCTGTGGGGGCGCACGGCACGACCGCCGCTTTGGCGTTACTTAACGACGCAGTTAAAAAAGGCGGCGTTATGGCAAGTTCGTCTGTCGGCGGACTTTCGGGCGCGTTTATTCCGGTAAGCGAAGATATCGGGATGATAAACGCCGCGAATAAGGGCGCTATAGACCTGAATAAACTCGAAGCGATGACCGCTGTTTGTAGCGTGGGGATAGATATGGTAGCGGTACCGGGAGATACTCCTGCCACCACCATTTCCGGTATGATAGCCGACGAAGCCGCTATAGGCATGATAAATAATAAAACGACGGCGGTAAGGGTAATACCCGTTCCTGGGAAAACCGTCGGAGATAAAGCGGTGTTCGGCGGACTTTTGGGCGAAGCGCCTATTATGAAAGTCAGTCCTTACGGTTCGGATGATTTTATAAAGAGGGGCGGAAGAATTTCTGCGCCTATACACAGCAATAAAAATTAAAGGAGAAAATTTTATGGAAAAAGATCTTAAATATAAGTGGGCGGTAGAAGATATTTACGCCGATACGGAAAGTTGGGAAAAAGATTTTAAGGCTGTGGAAAAACAGCTTGATTTTTCAAAATTCAAAGGAAAACTCGGCGACAAAAAGTCGCTATCGGAATTTTTATCCGAAACGGAAAAGGTTTCGAGAGCGATAGAAAAGTTGTATCTTTACGCGCATATGCGCCACGATGAAAACACGAAGGACAACGTTTTCGACGCGCTGTTAAATAGGATAATGAGCCTTTACGTTAAATTAGAAAGCGAGACCTCGTTTATGGTGCCCGAACTCACCGCGCTCGACGAGAGCGTGTTGAAATCGTATATAAACGACGAAAGCTTAAAAGATTACGACTATACGTTGAAGCGTATACTCAAATCCAAAGCGCACGTTCTTACGGAATCCGAAGAAAAATTATTGTCCGTAAGTTCGGAAGCGTTGGCTTCTTTTAGCGACATATTCTCTAAAATAGACAATGCCGACCTGCCGTTAAAGAGTTTCCGCTATAACGGAAAGACTTATCCGTTGTCTCACGGATTTTACGGCGTATACTTGCACGATAACGACAGGGAACTTCGCAAAAAGGCGTTTAAGACGTATTATAAAGCGTATACTTCGCTGATAAACGTTATTTCCGCAACCTATTACGGAAACGTAAAGAAAGACGTGTTTTACGCGAGAGCGAAAAAATACGATTCCGCGCTGGACGCCGCCGTATCAAACGAGGACGTGCCGATATCCGTATATAAAAATCTTATAAAGTCGGTACATAAAGCGCTGCCTTTACTTCACGAATATATGGCGGAAAAGAAGAGATGCCTTAACCTTGACAAAATGTACTGTTACGATATCTACGTTCCGATAGTGGAAAACGCCGAACTCAAGATGAAATACGACGACGCTTACGAACTCGTTATAAAAGGCTTGGCGCCTTTGGGAAAAGAATACGAAAAACTTTTAAGAAAAGCGCACGATGAAAGATGGCTTGACGTGTACGAAGGGGACGGCAAAAGGAGCGGCGCATACAGTACGGGCGTATACGATTCGCATCCTTACGTTTTGTTGAATTATCAGGAAACCACTCACGACGTGTTTACGATAGCGCACGAAATGGGGCACAGTATTCATACTTATTTTTCGCAAAAATCGCAACCTTACGCCAAAGCGGATTATAAAATATTCGTGGCGGAAGTCGCCAGCACGGTAAACGAGGTTTTGCTTATTAAATATCTTCTTAAAGAAGAGAAAGACGTTAAGATGAAGAAATATCTTTTGTCTTATCTTTTGGAAATGATTCGTACGACGCTTTTCCGCCAGACGAAGTTTGCGGAATTTGAAGAATACGCTCACGCGTCCGTTGAAAAAGGGGTGCCTTTGACAGTGGAATCCATGTGCAAATATTATCTTAAACTTCATAAGAAGTATTACGGAAAAGCGCTTACTTCATCGTCGGAGATAAAATACGAGTGGGCGAGAATACCTCATTTTTACTCTGCATTTTACGTTTACAAATACGCTACGGGTATAATAAGCGCGCTTTCCATAGCGGAAAGGATACTGACAGAAGGTGAAAAGGCGGTAAAAGATTACTTTGCGTTTTTGTCGTCCGGTTCGAGCGCGGGCCCTGTGGATCTTCTGAAAATCGCCGGCGTAGATCTTACGACCGAAAAACCGTTTGAGAACGCGTTCAAAGTGTTTGCGGACGCGCTTGAAGAATTCAAATCGTTATAAAAACCTTAACGTGGGAGAAAAATATGGCGGAACTAAACTTAAAACGGGATATGCCCCACAGTCTTGAAGCGGAGCGTTCGCTTCTCGGCTGTATTTTGATAGACCCGAAGATACAAGTGGAACTTGCCGGATATTTGTCCGAAGAGGACTTTTTTACGGAATCTCATAAATATATTTTTTCCGCGATGGCGGAACTTATAAGGGCGAATAAGACCGTAGACCTCGTTACGCTTACCGACCTTCTTGAAAAGCAAGGTAATCTCAGAAACGCAGGCGATATAGAATATATTACGGAACTCACCAACGTTATGCCTTCGTCGGCGCAATATCAGACGTATTACGACATAATAAAAAGGGACGCCACGTTAAGAAGGCTTATACGAGGTTCGGCTTCGATAATCGAAGAGTGCAGGACGAGTACCGACGAGAAAAATTCGCTTGCGCTCGCCGAAAAAGCAATATACGACGTTTCAAACACGGCGGACACCAGCGAAGTTTATAAGATAAGTTCCGTTATTCCCACGGTCATGACGAAACTCGACGAACTCACTAACGACAAGTCGAAGTTTCACGGCATAAAGACGGGGTATTACGGGCTGGACAGAATACTGAACGGATTTCACGGCAGCGACCTTATGATACTCGCCGCGCGTCCGGCAGTCGGAAAAACGTCGCTTGCAATGAACCTCGTGGAAAATATTGCGCTTAAAGGATATTCGTGTGCGGTTTTTTCTCTTGAAATGAGCAAAGAACAACTCGTGCAAAGGATGTTGTGTTCGGTTGCCGGCGTCAATATGGAAAACATGGTAAAAGGCAAGATGCAGAAAAGCGAGTGGCTTAAAGTCGCTAAAGCGAGGGAAATGCTGAACAACGCCCCCATATATATCGACGAATCCTCTATTATTTCTCCGGACGAAATACTGTCTAAGTGCAGAAGAATAAAGAGGAAATTCGGGCTTGATTTCGTGATGATAGATTATATTCAGCTTATGGAATCCAAAGGAAGGAGAGAAGAAAATCGTCAGCAGGAAATAAGCGGAATATCCAGAAAATTAAAGATACTTGCGAAAGAACTCAACGTTCCCGTACTTGCGCTTTCTCAACTTTCGCGTGCTGTGGAATCGGAAAAACGTCGTCCGCAACTGTCCGATCTCCGTGAATCCGGCGCAATAGAGCAGGACGCGGATATAGTAATGTTTATTCACCGTCCGGATCTCGGAAAATCTTCGGAAAAGGACGTCTCGGACGGAAAAGTTCAAAAGAACGTGGCGGAGGTTATAATCGCAAAGCATCGTAACGGCGCGACGGGGCTCGTCAAGTTGTTCTTTAAGGGCGAATGCACCAAGTTCGTCAACATCAACGAAGATACGGGCGAACCGGAAGAAAAGACTGACGACCGTCCGGATAAACCTTCCGTAGATATAGAACCGGAGAAAAACTCTGAAAATATAGACTCTCAGCTGTTTGACAGAAATGAAAACGGAAATTCTTAAAATTAACGATAAAAGCATAGAAAAAGCAAAAAAGATTTTGCTGAGCGGCGGAATAGTGGGTATGCCAACCGAAACGGTTTACGGACTTGCTGCGCTCGGCACCGACGGTGAAGCGGTTAAAAAAATATACGAGGTTAAAGGGAGACCTTCCGATAATCCGCTTATTGCGCACGTACATAAAGATTTTCCGATAGAAGAACTCGTTTTCGTAAACAACGATTACGCTTTTGAATTGAAGAAGTTGTTTACGCCGGGGCCTCTTACCATGGTGTTTGAAAGTAAAGGCAAGGTGTGTAAAGAGGCGGTGTGCGGCGGAGATACTCTTGCTCTCAGGATACCTTCTCACGAAGGGTGTCAGAGATTGTTAAAAGCCGTAAACGCGCCGATAGTCGCGCCCAGCGCAAATCTTTCTAAGCATACGAGTCCGGTTACGGCGGAACACGTCAGAAGAGACCTTGACGGCAAGATACCGCTTATTCTTGACGGCGGTAAGTGTACGGGCGGAATTGAAAGCACCGTGTTAGACGTTACGGGTAAAATACCGAGGATACTGCGAGCAGGACTTATAACGAGAGAGATGATAGTGAAAGCGGTAGGTTCTTGCGAAATAGCCGAACATAAAGAAGGGGACAGGGTAAGATCTCCCGGCGTCAAATACCGCCACTATCGCCCTAATTGCGAAACCGCTTTGGCGGACAGTGCGGAAGAAGCGGAAGCGCTGTACTTACAATGCGTAAAAGACGGCAAAAAACCGTATATAATGTGCGACGGTGAAAACGCCGAAAAACTTAAAGGATATAACGTTTTAAATCTCGGGAACACGGGAGAAGAGATAGCGTCTAATCTATACGACAAACTTTTGGAAGGAGAAAGAGTGGCGGACGAAATTATAGCCATATCCTTTAACCGAGAGGACGGCGTATATCTCGGGATAATGAACAGATTAAGGAAGTCTTGCGGATGAGCGTGAAAAGGATTTTGTTCGTCTGTACGGGCAACACTTGCAGAAGCCCTATGGCGGAGATAATTTTAAAAACCAAGATAAAACTCGCAGGGATAAGCGGCGTAAGGGTAGATAGCGCCGGACTTTATGCTACGGAAGGGCATAAAATGAGTAGAAATTCTATGACCGCCCTTAGAAAGATGGGATATAAGCCGTACGGATTTAAAGCTAAAAGGGCGACGGCGGCGGTTCTTCTTAAGAGCGATCTTATAATCTGTATGACCGAAGATCACAAAAATTACATAAAGAATTTTCCCGAGGTTTACAGTATGCGTGAAATTGCCGGAGAAGATATTCCGGACCCATACGGCGGAGACCTGAACGCGTACATAAAGACTTCGCATAAAATAGAAGACGCGTGCAATATAATACTGAATAAAATCATAAACGAGGAATTACTGAAATGAAAGTTGCAATAGGTTGCGACCACGGCGGAATAAACTTAAAGTCGGCGCTGATAAAACATTTGGGAAAGATAAACGTGGAATATACGGATTTCGGAACTTTTACTTCCGATTCGGTGGATTATAACGATTACGCCGCCATGGTTTGCGACGCCGTAGTCAAAGGTGAGTGCGATTTCGGAATTTTGATTTGCGGAACCGGAATAGGCATGAGTATCGCCGCAAACAAAGTGAAAGGGATAAGGTGCGCACATTGTCACGACGTGTATTCCGCAAAGATGACGAGGCTTCATAACGACGCCAACGTTCTCGCCTTCGGAGAGAGGGTGATAGGCGCCGGGCTTATGCAAGAGATAGTGGACGCATTTTTGTTCACGGAATTCAGCAACGAAGAAAGACACGTAAGGCGCGTTGAAAAAATCAAGGCTTTAGAAAAATAAAAAGGAGATAGAATAATGAGAAAAGTAAATAAAGCGATAATACCTGCGGCGGGACTGGGTACGAGATTTTTACCCATAACCAAAGCGTTGCCGAAGCCTATGCTACCGGTACTCGATAAGCCTACCATACAATACATAGTGGAAGAACTTGAAAGCGCAGGAATTAAAGACATTATAGTGGTCGTAAGTCCGGGACAGGAAATAATAGGAAAGCATTTTTCCGAAGCCGCCGTTCTTGAAAAAAGGCTTTTATCGGAGGGGAAAACGGAACTTTATAAAAAGGCAACGGCAACCAATGGGTTTAACGTTAAATTTGCAGTGCAAAAGGAGGCTAACGGACTTGCAGGCGCGATACTCAGCGCGGAGAGTCTGGTGGGCGACGAACCGTTCGCGCTTTTACTCGGCGACGAACTTCTCTGTGCAAAAGATGGCAAAGATTCTTGCATTAAAACGCTTAAAGACATATACGAAAAGACAGGCAAAAGCGTTATCGCGACGATGGAAGTTTTCGGTTCCGACGTGGAAAAATACGGCAACGTGGGGATAGGAAAGGAAGAAAACGACGTTATCACGGTAAACGCTATCGTGGAAAAACCGCATATTTCGGAAGCGCTTTCGAATAACGCCGTGATAGGCAGATACGTTTTGGACGGCAAGATATTTTCTATGCTCAAAAAGTTAAAGCCGAGAAATAACGAGATATATCTTACGGACGCGCTCAACGAACTCGCTGTTTCCGGCGAACTTCTGGCAAGCACGGTTAAAGACGATCGCTACGACGTAGGCGATAAGTTCGGATATATAAAGGCGAACGTGGAAATTGCCTTAAAGAGCAAAGAAATAGGCGAGGACGTAAAGCAATATATTATTGAAACCGCCGAAAGGTTAAAGAAATAAATGTACGATAAAGTGTGTAAAAATTGCGGCACTTACCTTTCTGATTTTTACAGAACGGGTATGCTTGGTTGCCCAAAGTGTTACGACGCTTTCGGAAAAGAGATTTCCGACGCAATAAAAGAGATACAGGCAGGGGATCTCCACGTGGGCAAAGTTCCGCCGTTTTCTTCGGAAGAAAAAGAACTTTTATACAGATATGAGAGATTATTCAAAGAGAAAGAAACTGCGGTAATGGAAGGCAGATTCTCCGACGTAAAAGCTATTTCCGAGGAACTTATACGGCTAAAGGAAAAACTGACAGAAATGGGGCTTTTATAGGAGGGGCGTATGGAAGCGGTGTCTCCGGATCTTTATTCCGGAAATATCATCAAAACGAGAATACGATTCGCCCGTAACCTTTCGGGGTATCCGTTCAGGGTAGGCAACGAGAGGCAGGCCAACGAAATAGTAAAGAAGGTAAACCGCGCGCTTATAAAGTGCGATACTTTCAATCTTTATTTTGTCAAGAATTTAAGTCCGGTAACTCTCGAGGCGATGAAGGAACGCAATATAATAAGCCAAAACCTTATGCAAAACCGTGAATACGGGGCTGCGCTCGTAAACGCCGACGAAAGCTTGTCGGTAATGATCAACGAAGAAGATCACGTCAGGGCGCAATGCTTTATGAACGGGCTGCGCTTAAAGGAAGCGTACGAGAGGCTGGACGTTTTAGACGACGAATTGTCAAAAAACGCGGATATAGCGTTTCATCCGCAATGGGGATATCTTACGGCGTGTCCTACGAATCTCGGCACGGGGATGCGCGCCTCGGTCATGCTTTTTCTGCCGGCACTGTCTGAAAGCGGCAAAATAAAGCGGTTGGAAAAAGAAATTGCCGGGAGAGGACTTACCGTGAGGGGCGTTTACGGAGAGGGGAGCGTTGCGGAAGGCTGTATCTATCAGATAAGCAACGAAGTAACTCTCGGCGTTTCGGAATACGACGTTTTGTCGGCAGTGGAAAAGACCGTATTGGAAATATGCGCGGCGGAAAGGTCGCTTGCCGAAAAGATGTACGCCAGTAAAGAAATTATTACGATGGACAGGGCTCGGCGAGCCTACGGCTTGCTTACGAACGCCGTACTGTTAAAATACGAAGAATTTTTATCGCTTATAGCCGAAGTAAAGATAGGCGCGATGTTCGGGATGCTTAATATTCAGAATTTAGAGGCGCTTAACGATTTGACGCTTAAAGTAAGACCTGCGAATTTATGCGTACAGTACGGGAAAGAATTGTCGGCGTTCGACAGGGATTTATTCCGCGCCGAACTCGTCGGCAAAAAGCTATTAAAATTAAAGGAGGAATAAAATGTATTACGATACTTTTTCAAGAAACGTTAACGAAGTAATAGAATTGGCGACTCAACTTGCAAAGCGTTTCGGTTGCAGATATATCGGCAGCGAACACATATTGTTCGGGCTTATGAACGCGGAAGACGGCAGGGCGGCGGCAATTTTAAGAGAGGCGGAAGTCGACAACGACAGATATCTTTATTATTTTAAAAAGACTGTGGATAGGGCCGCAGTTATTCCCGGCAATATGTTTACGGGTACCACTAAGAAGATTTTTGAAAAAGCGGTTGATTTTTCGCTTCGCGCTCACTCCGGATTCGTGGGTACAGAGCATCTTCTTCTGGCGTTGTTATTGGAAAATAATTGCGTGGCGCTTGCAATACTTAAAACTATGCAAGTGGACGTGGAATCGATGGCGAAAGATATATACGTTTCGCTGATGGGCGACGGCAACGAGGAAGAAGAGGAGGAAGAACCGCAGGAAGAAAGTATTTTCAGCAGCGCGTTTACAATGGGGAGAAACGACAGACAAGAACAAAAATCTTCTAATCGCAAAGACGACGACCTCGGCGATCTCGGTAAATTCGGCGTTAATTTGAATAAACAGGCGATCGAAGGTAAACTCGACCCCGTTATAGGCAGAAAAAACGAGATAGACAGGGTGATTCAGATACTTTCGAGAAGGACGAAAAACAACCCCGTACTGATAGGCGAACCCGGCGTCGGGAAAAGCGCGGTAGTAGAGGGCTTGGCGCAAGCGATAGTAAAGGGCAACGTGCCTGAAGTGTTGGCGGATAAGACGGTATTCTCTTTGGATCTTTCAGGGATGATAGCCGGCGCAAGATACAGGGGCGATTTTGAGGAACGCCTTAAAAAAGCCGTCGATTTCGTAAAGCAAAGGGGAGATATAATTTTATTTATAGACGAAATCCATATGATAGTCGGAGCCGGCGCTTCCGGAGAAGGTAATATGGACGCGGCAAACATATTAAAGCCTATGCTTTCGAGAGGTGAATTGCAGACTATAGGGGCTACGACCATCGACGAATACAGAAAGTATATAGAAAAAGACGCCGCATTAGAGAGGAGATTTCAACCTATTATGGTAGAAGCGCCCTCTCCCGAAGAAACGGTGGAAATATTAAAGGGGCTGCGCGATAAGTACGAATCGCACCACGGTGTAAGTATTCCGGACGAGGCAATAGTTTCCGCAGTCAGCCTTTCGGACAGATATATAACCGACAGGTTCCTGCCGGACAAGGCGATAGACCTTATAGACGAAGCGGCGTCAAGGGTAAGGCTTGACAGTTACAATTCGCCTGCCGCGGCAAAAAGCAAAGAAAGCGAATTAAACGCGCTTATAGCCCAGAAAAACGAGGCGAAGCGAAGGGAAGATTTCGAACGCGCGATAAAATTAACCAAAGAGATCGAGAAAGTCAATAAAGAACTCGAGGAGATTCGCGCGCAGGAATCCAAACTCAATAAAAATCAGGAAAAACTTAAACTCACCTCCGACGATATAGCGAAGGTCGTCAGCAATTGGACGGGTATTCCCGTCGTAAAACTTACCGAGACGGAAGCGCAAAAACTTTTGGGACTGGAAGAAGTGCTTCACCAGAGAGTAATCGGGCAGGAAGACGCCGTAAAAGCCGTTTCCGACGCAATAAGAAGGGCGAGGGCAGGGCTTAAAGACCCCAATAGACCTGTCGGTTCGTTTATATTCGTAGGACCTACGGGCGTAGGTAAAACAGAGCTTTCCAAAGCGCTCGCAGAAGCGGTTTTCGGCAACGAGGACAACCTTATAAGGGTAGACATGTCCGAATATATGGAAAAGCACTCTGTCAGCAAATTGGTCGGCGCGCCTCCCGGATACGTCGGCTTTGACGAGGCAGGACAGTTGACCGAAAAAGTCAGGAGAAAACCGTATTCGGTAGTTCTTTTCGACGAAATAGAAAAGGCGCATCCGGACGTTTTCAACATAATGTTGCAGATACTTGACGACGGGCGGCTGACAGACAGCAAAGGCAGGTTGGTAAGTTTTAAAAACACAATTATAATAATGACTTCCAACGTCGGCGCGACGGAAGTTGCGCACAGAAACGCTTTAGGTTTTGCCGGCAGTAAACAGAAAGAGTACGACGATATGTGCGACAGATATATGGAAGCGTTAAAAGGCAAATTCCGTCCCGAATTCTTAAACAGGATAGACGATATAATCGTGTTCCATAAACTCACGAAAGAGGAGACGGCAAAGATTGCGGAACTTCTTTTAACGAGCCTCAGGAAAAGGCTTGCCGTTATCGGCGTAAAAATGGAAGTTGAAAGCAGCGCAATGGATTTAATCATAGAAAAGGGATACGACGACGAGTACGGCGCGAGACCGCTTAAGCGAGTAATACAGAGAAATCTTGAGGACAAACTTTCCGAAGAAATTTTACGGGGAGACTTAAAGGAAAACGACTGTATAAAA
The DNA here is from genome assembly GCA_905235765.1 of uncultured Clostridia bacterium. Classification (GTDB taxonomy): domain Bacteria; phylum Bacillota; class Clostridia; order Christensenellales; family Borkfalkiaceae; genus UBA1259. Next base: position 1,216 of record CAJOMM010000007.1, on the reverse strand, counting down.
GTCAGCGCGACAGACGGCGAATTCGTGTTTAACGTGGTATAAAAAAAGGGTTTTTTCCGGTAGTTAAAGTAATATTACTTAAGGGGGAAAACTTTATGAAATACGAAATTTATGCAAAAAATTGTGAAGTAAGTGAAAAACTTAAAGCGGTAACCGACAAAAAACTTTCCAAACTGGACAAGTATTTTAAGGAAGATGAACCCATAGTAAAAGTCGCTTTCAAAAAACAGGGCAATTTTTTAACGACCGAGATAACTCTTGATTATAACGGCAAATTCGTGAGAGCGGAAGCCTCCGGCGACAATTTTTATGAAAATATCGACGTGGTGTTGCCGAAAATCGAGGGACAGATAAGAAAACACAGGACAAGATTCGACAAACACAATAAGAACACCGCGTATAGTTCCGCATTGGAATTCGAAGGCGGAAACGAAGCAAAAGGAGAACTCGTCAGAAAAAAAGTCTTTGCGCTTTCGCCTATGACTGTTAAAGAAGCCGAAGAAGAAATGGACGCCATGGGACATTCTTTCTACGTTTTTCTCGAAGCCAAAACCCACAGCGTTCAAGTGCTGTATAGGCGCAACGACGGGGATCTCGGACTGATAGAAACGGAAATCTGAAGATGAAAACAGGCATATCCACCGCCTCTCTTTTCGGTAGATATTATACCGAAGACGCGTTGAAAATTTTGAGCGACAACAAAGTTGAGACTTGCGAGATTTTTTTGGAATCTTTTTGTGAATACGAAAGAAGTTTCGGCGAACTGTTAAACTCGCGGAAAGGCGACACGGAGATACATTCCATACATACACTTACGACGCAGTTTGAAGTTCAACTGTACAGTCTTAACGATAGGGCGAGGAAAGATTCTTTTGCGCTGCTTGAAAACACTATGCAGGCGGCGGAAGCCTGCGGCGCAAAGTATTATACTTTTCACGGTCAGGCAAGACTGAAAAGAACGCCCATAACCATAGACTTTGAAAGATACGGAAACATCACTCGTAAAATAACTGAAATTTGCGCCGCGCACGGCGTAACTCTTGCTTACGAAAACGTACATTGGGCTTATTACAATTATTTAGGGTTTTTCAGCGAACTGAAAAAACGCGTGCCCAAGTTAAGAGGAACTTTGGATATAAAACAGGCTCGGCAATCAGGCGTATTTTACGGCGATTTTATAGACGAAATGGGGAAAGACATCGTAACGGCGCACCTT
>CAJOMM010000006.1:17135-19570 GCA_905235765.1 uncultured Clostridia bacterium | reverse complement strand
CCTTACGGAACGACACCTTGTAGAATACGTTTCGCAAGTCAAGTTGCGACACTTTACATATAACCTATTACAAACGATTATGCGCGAAACATAAAACTACCAAAATATTGATAGCCGTTTGTAATAGGCGCTAAACCGCCCTAAAAAAATTATATGAAAATGTCGCAATAATATTTTACCAAATAAAAATCAAAAAATCAACTGTTATTTATATCTTGTGAAAAAGTATGCCGTCCCGTCTGCGGCGAACCGCAGACGGGACGGTTATGGTATATATCTTTCAGATTTTATCTTCCGAATTTTTTGTAGAGGGCGGCAAGCATTTCCTCTTTGCTCTGAGTTTCTCTTTTTTTCTCGGCGTTTCTCCTGCCCTCTTTCCTCTCTCTGTCGGTTTTTTGACCGCTTACGGCTATTCCGTGCGGAAGTTCCGTCGTCTTGAGCGTCAACGATATTTTCTTTTTTACCGTATCTACGCCAAGTATTTTTACCCTTACTATATCCCCGACTTTAAGCACCTCCGAAGGGTGTTTTATATACGAATCGGATATCTGAGAAATATGCACTAACCCGTCCTGATGCACGCCTATATCCACGAACACGCCGAAATCTATTACGTTTCTTACCGTTCCGTTGAGTTCCATACCTTCTTTCAGGTCCGAAAGATCCTTCAATTCGCTATATAATATAGGCTTGGGCAAAGAATCTCTTATATCTCTCCCAGGTTTTAAGAGTTCGGTTACGATATCGTTAAGCGTAGGTTCTCCAACGCCGCACTCCGCCGCCGCCTTTTTAACTCCTATGGCGTTAATTTTTTCTCTGATATCAGAAATTTTACCTTTTCTTGCGTCCTCTAAGGTATAGCCTGTAAGTTTAAGAAGTTTTTCCGCCTGCTCGTAATTTTCAGGGTGAACGGCGGTATTGTCGAGTATAAATCCGTCGGTAATACGCAAAAATCCCGCGCACTGCTTAAATGCCTTATCTCCGAGTTTCTTGACCTTCAAAAGGTCTTCGCGCCTTACGAATTTTTTATCCTTCCTGTATTCCACTATATTCTTGGCGATACCTATATTTAGCCCCGAAACGTATGACAGTAGGCTTACGGACGCGGTATTAAGGTCGACTCCGACGCTGTTCACGCAGTCCTCGACAACGCCGCCTAAAACCTCTTCGAGCCTTGCTTCCGGCATATCGTGTTGATATTGCCCGACCCCTATAGATTTGACGTCTATCTTAATAAGTTCTGCAAGCGGATCCTGAAGCCTTCTCGCGATAGAAACGGCGCTCCTTTCCGTAACGTCGAAATCGGGAAATTCTTCCGCGCCGAGTTTAGACGCGGAATAAACCGACGCGCCTGCCTCGTTCACCACGCAATAAGAAACGGGACGATCGCTTTTTTTAATGGCGTTCGCCACAAAAATTTCACTCTCCTTGCTCGCCGTACCGTTGCCGATAGAAATAACGTTTACGTTATATGCCTTAATAAGCGCTAAAAGAATTTTTTCCGACTCTTCGATCTTGCTTTGCGGCGGAGTCGGGAAAATCTTTGCCGTTTTCAGAACGTTGCCGTTCTCGTCTACGACCGCGAGTTTACAACCCGTCCTGTAAGCCGGATCAAGACCTAATACCGTGCTGCCCTTTAGCGGTGGCTGAAGCAACAGCGGTTTAAGGTTAACTTCGAACATCTTTATTGCCTGTTCGCACGCTTTATCCGTAATTTCGCTCCGAACCTCTCTTTCCACGGACGGAAATATAAGCCTTCCGTAAGCGTCCGCCGCCGCCGACTTTACGATTTTGGCGGAAGCGGAAGAATTCTTCACGAACGCCGCTTGCGTGCATTCTATAAATTTTTCCTCGTCGACAACGACGCTGACTTTCAAACACTCCTCTTTTTCGCCGCGGTTTACGGCAAGTATTCTGTGCGGAGGAATCTTAGATATTTTTTCCGAATATTCGGCGTACATATCGTAAGTTTTTGCCTTTTCGTTTTCTAAAAGTTTGCAAGATATTTCACCGGTTTCGGAGATTTTGGCGCGCAAAATTTTGCGGAGTTCGGCGTTGTCCGAGATACGCTCCGCAATAATGTCCGAAGCGCCGGCAATCGCGTCTTTTACGTCGTTTACGCCCTTTTCTTCGTCAATAAACCTTTCCGCTTCGAGGTAAGGATCCGTCTTTTCGTCCTGCTCGAAAATAAGATCGGCAAGCGGAGTAAGCCCCTTTTCGGCGGCGACGCTCGCCCGTGTCTTTCTCTTTTGCTTAAACGGTCTATAAATATCCTCCGCTTCCGTAAGCGTTTCCGCGCCGAGAATTGCGGCGGATATTTCGTCGGTCATTTTGCCCTGCTCTTCTATAGCGGCGGAAATTTCCTGCTTGCGCTTATCCAGATTGCGGAGATATTTCAGTCTGTCCGAAAATTCGCGCAACACCTGATCGTCGCA
>CAJOMM010000006.1:13106-17128 GCA_905235765.1 uncultured Clostridia bacterium | reverse complement strand
CTCGCTATAAACGGTATAGTGTTGTCGTCGTCTATTAAATCTATGATGTTTTTTGAATATTCTTGCTTTATATTGAATTCTTCAGCTAATTTAACGTAGTATTCCATTTATTTCTTTTTCCCTTTTCTTTGTCTTATTTCTTTTACGGTCTTCTCGTAGCCGTTGTCTTTCGGAACGTAATACACTCTGTCTTTTACCCCGTCGGGAAGATATTGTTGTTCAACGTATCCGCCGTAATCGTGCGGATATTTATAGCCCTTTGCCATTTCTTTATCTTCCTTACTTCCGTAAACGGCGTTTTTAACCCACGGCGGAACGTTATCGTCCCGTATTTCCCTCGCGTCTTTTGCGGCGGCGTTCATAGCGACAACAACCGAATTGGATTTTTCCGCTTCGCAGATATATATCGCCGCTTCGCTAAGCGGCAGCATACCTTCAGGAAGCCCTAATTTTTCAAAAGCGACGTAGGCGTTGGTGGCGACGATTAAGGCGTTAGGATCGGCAATCCCCACGTCTTCAGCGGAGTGGGCAATCATACGTCTTGCAATAAGCAAGGGGTCGCAACCGCCTTGGATAAGCCTTTGCATATAATATAGCGCGGCGTTGGCGTCGCTGCCCCGTAAACTCTTACAGAACGCGGAAAGCATATCGTAATACATTTGTTCGTCGAAGGAAAGCGCTTTGCGTTGAATCGATTCTTCGGCGTCCTTTAAGGTAACTCTTACGTTTCCGTCCTTATCCTGAGCGGAAGTCAAAACGGCGAGTTCCAAAGCGTTATAGGCGACGCGAAGATCCCCTGCGGCGGTGGCGGCGATATGATAAAGCGCGTCATCATCCACAACCGTTGGAATATTGCCTAACCCCTTTACCTTATCCGAAAGCGCACGTTTAAGCGCAATAAGAATATCGTCCTCGGAAAGCCTTTTAAGTTCGAAAACCCTGCACCTTGAAACGATAGCGGGCGTCATAGAAGCGTAAGGATTTTCAGTCGTAGAACCGATAAAAATTACGTCGCCCTGTTCGATAGCAGGCAGAAGACTGTCGCTTTGCGCCTTGTTGAAACGATGACACTCGTCGAGAAGAAGATAGGTCTTTTTGCCGAATAATTTAGCGTTTTCGCGCGCCTCGTCTATGACCTTTTTCACGTCGGAGACGCCGCTTGATACGGCGTTCAACTTAACGAAATTACCGTCCGTATTGTTAGCTATAACGTTAGCGAGCGTAGTTTTGCCGCACCCCGGCGGTCCCCAAAAAATGCAACTTCCGAGCCTGTCCGTTCTTATCGCGCGGAACAAAAGCCCCGAATCCGAAACCAGATGTTTTTGACCTAAAAATTCCGACAGGGTGTTCGCCCTCATCCTTTCCGCAAGCGGAATATTCTTTTCCCCTTGCCCTGCAAAATCGAATAAATCCATAAAAATATTTTATCATATTCGATATTTAATTTCAAGTTATAATACAATGTATTATGAGAACTTTTACGCCAGCCGTCAAAAAATTCGGCGATATTTTTCTTTTTTGTCTTCTCGTATTTTTCGCCGTGATTTTTGCGTTTTTCCCGAAATACGATCAGGCGGTGATGCATAAAACTTTGGGCGGCGTGTATCGTGCCATGTCTTTTCCCGTATATTTTTATCACCGCTATACTTTACAGCGTTAAAACTTTCCGCAAAATAGCGGGAAAAATTTCGCATATCTCGCTTAAAATCTTTAATATAGGCGGTCAATTCGGCTACGCGTTTTTAGTAAGCGCGCTATCAGGCTATCCGGCAGGAGCAAAAACCGTTGCCGAACTCAAAAACGTCAACGCTTTATCCGAAACGGAATCGGTACGCGCGGCGGCGATCTGTTCTTCGGCTTCTCCGTATTTCACAATTTCCGTAGTCGGCGGTATAACCTTTTCGAGTTTTAAGTTCGGAACGATGGTGTTTGTATGTAATTTTCTTTCAGTTATTGCCGTCGGGCTTATTTTTTCTTTCTACAAACGAAAAGATAAAGGGGGAAAACCGCAAGAAGTCGTTTTCAAATCTTACGTAACGCTTAACGAAGGCGCAAATTCCGCCGTAATAAATATACTTACGGTAGGCGGAATCATAACTTTGTTTTTCGTCCTCGCCGAAATGCTTAAAGACCTCGGCATAATGGGATGGTCAGCCGGAATTTTCGGATTTTTCATAAACGATAAAAACCTTGCGGAAGGACTTTCTTACGGGCTTATCGATTATACCCTTGGAATAAAAGCAGCGGCAAACGGCGGAATCGCTCACCTTTCGTTGCCGTGCGTTGCCGCAATGTGCGGATTCGGCGGACTTTCCTCAATAACGCAATCCTTGGGATTTCTTAAAAAAAGCAAAATAAAAACCGCCCCTTTCTGGGCGGCAAAAATTTTATCGGGTTTATTGAATTTTACTTTCGGCTCTATTCTTTCGGCTGCGTTTTTGATATAGGCTCCGAAAGTATGGCGTCGGCGGAAACTTCCGGCAAAAATTCTCTCACGTCTTTTCCCTTTTTCAGACGTTGTCTGACAAGGCTTGCGCTTATTCCGGACAAATCGGAATCGCAAACGACGTACACGGTTTTAATGAGAGGGTAAAGTTCTTTATTTCTGCGTTCGGCTTTCTTTTCGTAGAAAAAGTCGTCGGCATTTCGGACTCCGCGAACGTAATACGTCGCGCCGAATTTTAATAAAAATTCGTAATATTCATTTTCGTTTTTGAAATCCGAATAGTCCGCTATCGTAACGTTTTTTTTGCCGTCAAAGGTCTTTATTAAAAATTCCTTTCTCTTTTCTTTGGAATAGAGCGGAGTTTTTTCCGGATTGTCTCCCAAAACGACGATAACGTTATCGAAAAGTTTAAGCGCGGCTTCGACCAAATAACAATGTCCTTTCGTTACCGGATCGAAAGTTCCGGCGTACACGGCGGCGTTACCGTTTATTTTTTCAAAGAAATTCAGGTAGACTCTGCCGTATTTTCGGACGTCGGTCAAAGCAAGACCTTTAACTACGCCCGTGAACGGTTTTTCATCTTCAAAAACGGCGACTCCGCCGCTTTTAAGCGCGCTTGCTGCAACTTCTGTCGCAGCCCTCCCGAATTGGCTTTTATACGGAGGGTCTATATAAATAAAATCGAATTTTTCCGAATACGATGAAAGCAATAAAACGCCGTCGGTGGTTTTCAGTTCATAAGAAGAAATACCTATCGCGGACAAATTTTTACGGGTAAGCGCAGCGCTTTCTTTGCTTATATCGTTAAACACCACGCTTTTCGCACCTCGGGATAAGGCTTCTATTCCCACCGCGCCCGTGCCGCAAAAAAGGTCGAGAAAATCTGCGCCGTATATTTTATCTCCTATGATATTGAACAGGCTTTCTCTTACTGCGTCCGCCGTGGGGCGAACTTCGTTTCCTTTAAATTCCGCAAGGACTCTGCCTTTATATAAACCTCCGATGATTCTCAATTTTATTCACCGTAAATACTTTTCTGTTTTTCTTTTATCATTTCTTGTTGCTTTATAATTTTTCTTGCGCCCAATAAGTACGAAACGCCCGTAATAAGCATAACGATAGGAATAGCTATAAGACTTCCGTAAACGTTATACCAAGCCGTATTGGAAGTCGTCGTTATTTCGGTTGCGGAAGTTCCGCGGTTAAGCGAGAAAAATACGTAGAAAGTAAAATACAAAAACGCACCGATTCCGCCTAACGTCTTATAATCGGCGGCAAAATAAAATACGGCATGCAGCGCAAGCAATATCAAAAGTGGTATACACGTTATAAACCCTATAAGGAACCCCTTATAAGGCTTGTACTCTTCAAGAAGTTTAAGCGGCCTGTCTTCGCCGGTTTTTACGATAATCTCGCGTTCCAGATCGTTAGCCGCCCGAACCTTCACAGACGTTTGTCCTTCTTTATAAGAAGCCGCGGCAACTACCGCAGCGTAAAGAACTAAATTAAGTACTGCGAGCAATATTCTGACCCATAAAAGTTCTTCGCTAATAAAAAGAACGCAAACGGCGGTTAT
>CAJOMM010000006.1:0-13065 GCA_905235765.1 uncultured Clostridia bacterium | reverse complement strand
CGATTCTACCTCAAATAACATTTTTGCGCGCGCAGGGCGCATTTCACCAGAATTTCGTAACTTATAGTTCCGTATTTAGCGGAAAGGGCGTCCGCGTCGTCCATAATAACCGCATAGCCGTTTTCCGTCTTAACGTCCGTCAAAGCGGTAACGTCCATACAACGGTTATTGAACTGACCTTCGGTTTCTTTTCTCATAAGCCCGTCGGCATAGCCGTAGCGAACGAGACAAATATTCTCGTCTTTATCGGCGGTTTTTTCGCCGTAAAGGGCGTGATCGCCTTTTTTTAACACTCTTCTATTCACTATGGGCGCAAGCACTTTCATCGCCGGCGATACGGAAATTTTATCGGTCAAAAACGGTTTATATCCGTAAAGAAGTATTCCCACTCTGACCATATCGAAAAACTTTCCGCACAACAACCCTCCGCTTGCGGAAGCGTGGCATATTACGTTTTTATTATAACGTTTGGCAATTTTAACGGCAAGTAAAAATTCGTCGGTGGCACGCTCGAGAGAAACTTCGTTTTCCGGAGCGGCGTAATGGGTATAAAGCCCTTCCAAAACGAGGTTCTTACTATTCGAGCAAAACACGAGCGCGCGTTCGAGTTCTTTAAGGCTCCTAAACCCCTGTCTACGCATACCCGTATCGTATTTTAAGTGAATTTTAGCCTTTAGCCGTAGATGTTCAGCCGATTTTTTGTAAAGAATAAGATCGTCAATACTCTCCGCAGTCAGCGAAATTCCGTGGCGAATCGCTAATTCCGCTTCCTGTTTTAAGGTTTTAGTCAGAACGAGTACGGGTTTATCTATACCGGAATATCTTAATTCGATAGCCTCTTCACCGGTCGCCACCGCGAAACAATCTACGTAATTATAAAGAGCGTTCGAAACTTCCGCCGCGCCGTGTCCGTAAGCGTCAGCCTTAACGACTGCGCAAAGCTTGGTTTCCTTCGGCAAAAGCTTTTTTACGGTTTTTGCATTTTCGACTATTTTAGTGAGATCTACGATAACTTTAACGGGCATAACTCATTATACGCCCGACCTTTTAAAAAGTTGAATTTTATATCGCGACACCGAGTACGCCGTTCATAAAAAGGAATAACAGCGGAATAGTAACCGCGGATAAAATCGTGCTTAAAAGCACGCAGATGGAAGCAAAATCCGCGTCTGCGCCGAATCTTACGGCAAGCAGTGTGCTGCTCGTTGCGCAAGGCATTGCGAGTAGGAAAAACACCGAATATTTGACTAAGGGGCTTACCGGCAAAAACGCAGTTATGAACATAGCGATGGTCGGCATTAGGATAAGCTTGAACGCCGCCGTAACGTAAGCGCCTTTATCTAAAAACAGTTGTTTCATATTTATATTTGCGAGTTTGATACCGATGACAGTCATAGAAAGCGGCGTTACGATTTCGGAAATTTTATCGATGACGTTCATAAAGCCTTCTAAAATATTATCCATAGTCTCGCCTTGCGGCATTAAATCTTTGATCGGCATTTTAAATACGATAAAAAGCAAGAAAGCGACAACGACGGAAATAATAACGGGGTTTAGCGCAATTTTCTTAAAAGAAACCTCTTTTATATCTCCCGTCATAATATAAACGCCTACCGTCCAGTTGAAGATATTGAAAACGCCGATTATAATCGCGCTGTATATTAAGATATCGCCTGAAACGTCGGTGCCGGTAAAAAGCATCTGCAAAAATGGTATTCCCATAAATCCGCAGTTGGAAAACACGGAAGCGTATTTTATTATCCGAACGCGCGATTGATTTCTTCTTTTGCGGAACACCAGGAAAAGTATTCCGAACATAACTGCGTGAACCGCTACGGCGAGCAAAAACACGTAAAGCATATTAAGTCCGAGTTCCGCCGAAAAATTTGCGCCTTGAAAACTGACTATCATCAAAGCGGGCTGACCGCCGTATAAAACCAAAACGGAAAGCGCGTTGCTTGCGCCTTCGCCGAACAATTTAATCTTGGCAAGAATATACCCCGGTACAGCCAATAAAAGAAGCGACACTAAAGCTATAATTACTTTTTCAAAACTAATCATTTTTTTATCCTTTCAATTTTTTCAAACTGCGTTCGTATAAACAGAAGTCGCAGAAAAGCTCAAATCGGTTATTCATCAAAAAATCTTTCAGCGCCTTCTCGTCGGAGACGTCGTCCGGAACGAATATCGCGGCGGTAACGGGTTGATCGTCGTGATGGTAATCCGTGCCGGACATTTTTATAAGCCCGTTCTTCTCGCAAAAATCATCGGCAAGGTGGTTGTAATTAAAATGCCCGTAATGCCCGTTAAAAGCTTCCGCGCCGTGCATAAATTCAGGATTGCCGCAGACGACTTTCGTCCGGAACGGATGCGGCTGATACATAAACGCGCCTTTTTTTTCGGCAAATCTGAAAAGTTCTTCTTGCGTAAAAGTAAAAAGCGGAGCGCTATCGTAAACGTCCTTTTCTTCTAATCCGTAAAGAACGTATTCGGCAAAGCCCTCGATATTTATGCGGACTTCCGTACCCCAAAACGTTTTTATACCCCTTTTATTAAGAACGTCTTTTATCTCGCGGTAGCAATTAAAGTAATAATCTATCTTTTCTTTATGCGTATCGCCTTGGAAATGGTCATAACTGTACGGCGAAATATGGTTGGTAATGACAACGCCGCCGTATCCGTTGGAAGCGTATTTATCCGCAAGCGTTTCGTACCCCCCATCGGCGCACGGGCTTGCCCCCTTGGTATGGCAATGTGTTTCAAGTTTTATCATAAATACTCACTTAATCCTGAAAGATCTCCCGCTTTTATGGCTTTATTTACCGCAAGGTAGGTTGCCGTAACGTCGAATTTAGCGTCGTGAAACCCGTTTGCGTAGCCGAAAAGTTCTTCCGCCTCGAATCTCACGTCAACGTCTCTAACTCCGTAATGATCGCAAAGTTCGCTGAGTTTAGGATATTTATATCCCTGTAAAGACTTTCGCGCGATTTTACAGAACTTTGCCGTCTTTTGCATAGAGCAAAACGTCTTTTGAGGGGTAAAATCAATATTGCATCGATTGAATTCCGCCGTCAGAAAAGCTATATCGAACTTTACGTTATGCCCGACAATAAGGTCTGCGGAACGGAAATCTTCTGAAATTTCCGCCGCCTTATCGCAAAATCTTATACCCGAAGACAAAAGCTTTAGCCGATCGACCGAAAGGCCGTGTACCATATACGCGCCGTATTCGACGTCAGAAACGGAAAAATAGAAATTTTTTGCGTACACCGACGTATTGGTTTGAAAAACGTAAGAAAGTTGACATATTTCACCGGGATAAAGCCCTGAAGTTTCGGTATCGAAAAAAATTATCATCTAAAAAAAGTAAAAGGGACAAAATACTTGTCCCTCGCCTATGCGTTAATGCATAATTTAATTGCCGTATAAGTCGGAAAACCTTCCTTCATAAACGACAACCGAGCCCTTCTCTTCGTAACGGTATTTGTTTACGATAGAAGTGCGGCTTTCACTGATAGCGTTATCGACTTTTCGTGAAACGAGTTCGTCTGCGAGAAGATATAAATAATTGTTTTTGTCTTCAAAATCTTCCCAATTTTCCAGCATATCGTTAAAATATTCTTCCCAAGTCGCAGCGCCGTTTTTATCGATATCGAGGCTATCTAAATATTCGTCTAAAGTCTCAAAGCCGTAGTCTGCCTCAAACACTTCCGAAAAGAATATAAAGTGATAGCCGTAATCGGAAGCCACTACGATATAACTCGCCTTACCCATATCGAGAAGTTTTCTTCCCGCGTCGCCGAACGTTTTAACGTAATCTTCGCTGGAAGAACCGTCCGCCACGGGCTTTATTACGTACCCTTTATAGGTGTTTAAGGAACCGGGGTCGGTAGAAAACGCAAACAACAGTTCGTTGATTTTCGCTTCGTATTCTTCGGGTCTAACGTCGCAATCGTATTTGCGATAAACGCTTGCGTCGCCGCCGGTTTCGCCAACGGAACCGTCTCCGTAAACGTATTGATTTACAAGTTCGATAAATTCGTTAAGGCTGTAAAGATTTACGTCCACTACGCCGTAAACCGCAGCGTCGTCGTCCGTAGCCTCTTTCAGCAGTTTGACTTCGCCTTTGAATCCGAGGCTGTTCTCCGGATTTTTAGCAAAAGTGTAGTCCCCCGTGAATTTTTCGCCGTCAAAGTCGTAACCTGAAAGTATCCAGGTGGAACGAAGGTCTTTAGCGACGGTGGAATTAAGAATTTCCGCCCTCTTTTCGGCGTATTCAGCGTCCGTTAGGTTGGGATTGTCCGATTTAATAGCGGAAATCTTTTCGCTTTGATAATCGTTAACGCCTATAAGAAGGTTATATATATAGCCGTAAGTGCCCTGATTGCTGTAAAGGATAGGTTTGCCGGCAGTTGCGGAAGAAAGCGCGGAAACGAATTCTTCGTTAGACCAGTTTACCTGTTCCTCGCGTTGAGCGGTGTAAGCCGCCTGTAATTTGTCGTAAGTTAAAGAGGAAAGCGCGGAAGCCAAAACGTAATCTTCGTAGTTATGAACGACTTTATCCTCAAGGTTATTCTTATATAACTGACGATAATAATCGGAATCTTTAAGGTCGCCCTTATATTTGTCGCCCAAAAGCCCGTTTCTATTCAACATATTTACAACGGCGGCAAACGCTTTTTTCCTGTACTCGTTGCTGTCGGTATCGAAACCTTTCGCAATAAACTCGTTCTTTTCTTCAACGGAAAGTTCTTTGGTGGCGTTAGCGGCGTCGGTGGGAACGGTTCTCACGGTAACGCCCAGATCGTCTTTATTTTCCGCATCTTTATTTTCTTCCGAATAGCTGTCTAAAAGTCTGCTTATGGAAAGGCAGGCGTTGTATTCCGCGTCGACTTTATCGTCCTCTGAAAGATATCTTTCGGGAGAAAATTTTTCCGCACCGGCGTCTTTAACGTAATTATCGTCGTTCTCGAAAATATTCATGGCTTCCTGATATAAAATATTGGATTCCACGAGGCTGTCCAAAATGAGGTTTAGGGTTCTCTCCTGCGTATATCCGTAATACTGCGTATAAATATAGCCGTAATTAAGATACGCCATCACGAGATCCCTTTTGTAAATATTTTCTTCGTTATTGATATTTACGGTAGCGACAACCTGCTCCATATCTTTTTGGTTGTTTTTGGTAACAAGATTGCAACCTGCCGCAGCCGAAAGAAGAATAACCGCCGAGCACAAAAGCGTTATAAATTTGATAAGTCCTTTTTTCATATTTTTCTCCCTGACAAGAGTAAACTTATTGATTATACTCATCTATTATATATTATTCAAAAAAAAAACGCAATTATTTTAACCGTTTTTCCTGTTAAAATTACGGCGTTTTGGAATTATAATGCGGCTATAGCCAAAAACTCGCGCATACGGACGAGAATTTCCGATCTGTTTTTGAAATTTTCGGTAAAAATTATCTTTGGTTTTCCGGCGGCGTCAATTCTGACTTTCCCCTTATATTCGTCAACAGCCGCCATAAGTTTTTCATTGCCGAACGCCTTAAAATCGTCGAAAGCGAAAGACGCTTCGTCCTTTTTTACGGTTATTTCGGAAACGGAGATTTTCATCGCCATAAACTTGACTGTGGCAATTTTTATGAGGTTAAGCGTTTCTTCGGGTATATCGCCGTACGAAGTTTTAAGGAACGACAATACTTCGTCTTCCGCTTCGAAGGAGTTAATCTCGGCTATTTCCTTATACGCGTCCATCCTTGCCGAAGCGCTCTCAATATAATTTTCGGGAATAAACGCGGAAAGTCTGACGTCAAGTTCGGGGATTTTTTCTTCTTTTCCGGAGAGTTCCTCTCTCAAAAGTTTGGAATACAGTTCGTAGCCTATTTTATCCATATGTCCGTGCTGCTCCGCGCCCAAAACGTTTCCGGCGCCGCGAATTTCAAGGTCTCGCATCGCAATCTTTATTCCGCTACCCATTTCCGTAAATTCTATTATTGCGTTAAGCCTGTCGAAGGCTGCGCCCTCTAACACCTTTTCCCTTTTGAAGGTAAAATACGCGTAAGCAAGCCTATCGCTCCTACCGACCCTGCCTTTTAATTGATAAAGCGTGGAAAGTCCTAATTTATCCGCGTCTATGACTATCAGTGTGTTGGCTTTGGGAAGATCTATGCCGTTTTCTATAATAGTCGTGGAAATAAGAACGTCGGAGCCGCCGCTGTAAAATTTCATTATGCCGTCCTCCATCGCCTTTTCTTCCATTTGCCCGTGGCATACGGTTATATTGACGTTGGGAAGCAGCGCCTTGACTTTTGCCGCGAAAGTATTTATACTCTCCACCCTGTTATATAAAATAAAAGCCTGCCCTCCGCGGTTCACCTCACGGTAAACCGCGTCTTTTATCAGCGCGTCGGACTCTTCGGTAACGTAAGTCTGCACCGGAAGTCTTTTCTTCGGCGGCGTATTTATAACGCTTATAGACCTGATACCCGAAAGAGACATATGCAAAGTCCGCGGAATAGGCGTCGCGGTAAGCGTCAGAGTGTCCACGTTATTTTTCAACAGTTTTATTTTTTCTTTATGTTCCACGCCGAACCGCTGTTCTTCGTCGAGGACCAGCAAACCGAGGTCGCAGAACTGTACGTCTTTACTCAAAAGCCTGTGCGTGCCGATGATAAAATCGAGTTCGCCGCTTTTAAGGTCGTCTAAAATCTTTTTCTGTTCTTTCGCCGTCCTGAATCTGTCAAGCACGGCAATCTTTACGCCGAAGTCTTTGAATCTCTCTTTAGCCGTGTTAAAATGCTGTTCGGCGAGGATAGTCGTCGGAGCAAGCATCGCCGCTTGTTTGCCGTTCGCCACGGCGCGGAAAACAGCGCGAAACGCAACTTCCGTCTTCCCGAATCCCACGTCTCCGCAAACGAGTCTATCCATAACCTTTGAAGAACTCATATCTTTAAGAATATCGCGGTCTGCGGAAATCTGGTCGGCGGTTTCTTCGAATTGGAACGCCGCGTCGAACGCCGATTCCAATTCCTCGTCGCACTTAAAAGGAAATCCTTTCATTTCCTGTCTTTCGCCGTACAATTTTTTAAGGTCAAAAGACATCTTTTTTATGCTTTCTTTAACCGATTTTTTTACTCTTTCGAAGTCCTGTCCGCCGATTTTGGAAAGTTTCGGTTTTTTCTCTCCGCCGAGGTATCTCGCAAGAATATCCATCTGTTCAACGGGAACGTAAAGAATATCTCCGCCGGCGTATTCCACCGCCACGTAATCTTTGGTCCCGTCGAGAGTCGTTATCTTTTTTGAACCGAGAACTTTGCCTATTCCGTGCACTTCGTGAACGCAATAGTCGCCCGTTTCGGGGGCTGAGAAAAACGCCTGCCTTTTCGTTTTGGTCTTAACGCGCTCCGTCGCCTTTATAAATAGGTTATTGGTTCCGATAACGACGAGTTTTTCTTCGTGGAAGATAAACCCGTCGAGCATTTTTTCAGGAGTTACGACCGTGCCTTTAAGGTCGTTTTTTGCGCCGTATTTTACGTCTATTCCGTTCTCGTAGAAATCCGAGCAAAGCCTTTGCGCCCTCGAAGCGCTGCCGGAAAACACCGCCACAAAGTAGCCGTTGTAAGTCCAGTTTTTAACGTCCGAAAAGACTTCTTTAAAGTCCATCGAATAGTTTGCGACGCCCGAAACTTTCGGATTTATTATTTTAAGCGGATTGAAAAAAGGAATAGAAGTGGAAAGCGTTTGCAAGGCGCAAATGCGGAACTCTTTGAGGCGTTCGGAAAATTTCGCAACTCCCGAAAGATTTTTTTGCGCAAAAGAAAAGGTTTCGCCCGCCATATACAGCGCGTTAAACCTCTCGTTAAACTCCGTTTCTATAAGAGTTGCGGCGTCGTAAACGAGTTTTGCTTCGTCTATAATAACGACTGTTTCTTTATTCAAACGGTCGAAAACGTCGCACACGTTATCCGATAGCGGCGAAAACACGGATAATTCTGAATAATTTCCCGTTTCCAGCGAAAGTTCGTGATCGCTCGCGAGTTTTTTAAGTCCCGAATAGTTATCTTTGACGGCAGATTTTATTTCGTTTTTTACAGCTTGCGAAAACCGTTCGAGATCTTCTTTATCGAAAACGTTTTCCACCGCCTGCAAAATAACCGCTTTATCCAACGCGGAAACGGTTTTCCTCGATTCGGTATCGAAGGATTTAAGCGTTTCCACTTCATCCCCGAAAAAGTCCACCCTTACGGGGAGTTCAAAGTTCACGGGGAAAACGTCCACAATGTCGCCGCGCACGGAAAAAGTTCCTTTAACGTCCACGGAATCCACTCTCGAATAACCGGTTTTCACTAAAAAATCTATAAGCGCCGCCCTGTCGGATTCTTCGCCTTTTACCACGGTAAACGAATAAATTTTTTTGGGGAACGGCTGCTGTAGCGATTCCGCGGTCGCAACGACGATATCCGCGCCGTCAATATCGTATGCCGCTTTTATTCTCGAATAGGTAACTTCTTTGGAGAAAGCTTTAAGGTTCAATAACGTCTCTTCTTTCGGGAAAACGGTAACGATTTTAAGGGAAGTTTCGGCAAGCGCCTTTGCCGCGTTCGCCGCCGTAAAAGAGTCTTTTACTACGTAAAGAACGGGCGTTTCCGTAAGAGACGCCAGAAAATACTTAAACCCGTCCGTAACGCCGAAAACCGCCGAAGGAATACCTTGGCGGACGGCATCGCAAAATTCTTTTACGGAATTTTCGCCGTTTTTAATGGATTTTAGTTGTTCGAACATATATTACCTGCGGCAAATTAAATGTATAAACTAATCGAGATTGCCGTTGTACTTTGCCGTTAAAGAAGATATACTTTCCCCTTCGCAAAAGCCCACTATCGCCTTTGCCGCTTTTAAGGTCGCCTTGTCGAAGAGTTCCTTTTCCTCTTTCGGAATCGTTGAAAGCACGAAGTCTATAAGCGGTATAGGACAAGTACCCGAAGGCTTAAACCCGATTCTTACTCTCGGAAATTCCTGTGAGTTAAGTTCGGAAATAATGCTTTTCATACCGTTATGCGTGCCGGCGGATCCGGACTCTCTTATTCTTATGCGTCCGCGGTCAAGGTCGAAATCGTCGTACACTACGAGAAGGTCTTTAAGGTCTATTTTATAGAAACCTACGAGTTCCGAAACGGATTTACCCGAAAGATTCATAAAGGTCGAGGGCTTTGCAAAAACGATTTTTTCACAGCCGGAAAAGCCTTCTGCAATACTTGCGAAGCATTTTTCTTTGGAAAATTTAAAATCCAAAATTTCGGCTGCGCGGTCTATCGCCGCGAAGCCGAGATTGTGGTAAGTATTTTGATATTCTTTGCCGAAATTGCCTAAACCTACGACTATTTTCATATTCAATCAAAAAGCCGTAAAAATACGGCTTTTATCATTTAATCTTCGTAAATAGCGGAAAGAGAAGTGTCGGAATATATTGTGGTTATCGCCTTTGCCAAAAGTTTTGCTACGGAGACAACTTTGAACTTCGGATTGTTTCTTATGTTCTCCGGAATATTTATGGTATCCAGGATAACTATTTCTTTAATCGGCGAATCGGAAAGTCTTTGAAGCGCCGGACCCGACAGAACGCCGTGCGTACAGCACGCGTAAACTTCTTTCGCGCCGTTTTTCATAAGCGCTTCCGCGCCCTGAACGATAGTGCCGGCGGTATCTATCATATCGTCAACCATAAGGCATTTTTTATTTTCGACGTCGCCGATGACGTTCATAACTTCGATGGCGTTTGCCTTTGGACGGCGTTTATCGACTATCGCTAAAGAGGCGTTTACTCTGGAGGCGAAATTTCTCGCTCTCGCGACGCTTCCTACGTCCGGTGAAACGACTACCCAATCCTCGTCCATTTTTTTCTTGAAATACTTTGCAAGAAGAGGAGCGCCGTAAAGATGGTCTACGGGGATCTCGAAAAATCCCTGAATCTGCGCCGCGTGGAGGTCCATAGTCATAACCCTGTCCGCGCCGGCGCTGGTAAGGATATCCGCGACGAGTTTAGCCGTAATCGGATCCCTCGGTCTTGCTTTTCTGTCCTGACGCGCATACCCGAAATAAGGGATGACCGCGGTAATTCTTCCGGCGGAAGCGCGTTTGCATGCGTCGATAAGAATAAGCAGTTCCATAAGGTTATCGTTGACAGGCGAAGAAGTGGACTGTATCAAAAACACGTCGTGTCCTCTAACCGTGTGAGGCAGCGTTATGCTGATTTCGCCGTCTGAAAACTTGCCTACTTCCGCTTCTGAAAGCGAAAGTCCCAACTCTTTTGCCACCGCTTCTGCGAGAGGGCGGTTGGAGTTGCCGGAAATTACGTCGATTTGGTTGCCATGTGTAATCATAATATTTCTCCTAATGTAACTTTGCGTACATATAGTACTCTTTTATTTTAAGACACTTAACGCAAATAGTCAAGGATTTTTCTTTTTAAAAATAAAAATAATCGGTTAAACGGAAGGCTTGTCCGCCGCCCCCTTCCTTCTTTTTTCGGAAAAATAATTTTTCATAAGATCTGCGCAGGTTTTTTCTTCGATGCCGCCGATAAAGTTCACGCTATGGTTCAGCCCGTTGTCGGAAAGAACGGGATATTTACTTTCCGCGCAGCCGCTTTTTTTTTCGTAAGCGCCGAAATAGACCGCCTTTATTCTTGCGTTCGCGATGGCGCCGGCGCACATTGCGCAGGGTTCTAAGGTAACGTACATTTCGGCGCCGTCCAATCTCCAGCTGTTAAGCTTTTTATTCGCCTTTTTTATGGCGACGATCTCCGCGTGTTCGGTAGCGATCTGCGTTTTTTCGGTGCGGTTATATCCCCTCGCGATTATTTTGCCGTTAAGAACGATAACCGCGCCTATCGGCACTTCGTCTTGCATTTTGGCTTTTTCCGCCTCTTTTATAGCGGCTGACATGAATTTTTTTTCCATAAATACTCCAAAACGTCCGAAACCACGTTTTTATTCTTTAAAAAAATACCGAAAACCTCGTCTTTTCCTATCGGGTGCTTTAAGCGGTCTTCCCCCACTTCCAGAGTGAACGCCGGAATTTTGAGTTTTTCAATGCACCAATCTTTATATCCGCCGGCGGAAGCGCCCGAAGGTTTTATGACGTACCCTGTAGAAGCGGAGATAAGTTCCGCTAATTCCGCGTCTCTATCCGCCGAATTTCCGGTCTGGTGAAAATCCCAGTATATTTCTTCGCCCTTACTGTGATAGCTTAAAGTCGCGTCCGGCGCAACTTTAAGCGTGAAATCCCTTAACGCCGCGCTTTCCGGTTCGGAAAAAGGCGCTTTTCCGACGAAATTCTGTTTTGCTTTCATAAAGACGTTGCTTTTGCCCGTAGACCAACGCGCGTCGAAATTAACGTTGAGGTCAACGCCGTTTGCGTTCGCCTTATAATCGCCGAAGGTTTCGGCTATTTTAATTCCGTCAAGATCAACCGCCGGAATAAACACGGCTTTGCCGAGCTTGCCAAAGGCGTCGAATCTCCGCGCCAAAATCATAATAAGCCGAGCCGTAACGAATTCCCTTGCGTGAATCGCGCCCTGAACCAAAATTATGGGAGAAGGAGTTTTTTCGACCGCGACGAAAGGAATAAGCCTGTTTTTGACGGTGCTTCCGATGTAGCCCTTTTCTTTACGCCAGCCCGAGTAAAACGTCTCTAAATCATATAAAACGTCCATACGATATTGTATGAACTATTTGTGATACGCGGTGCCCTCCGAAATACAAAAGGCGCGGTAAAGCTGTTCGGTAAACATCAATCTGAAAAGGGTATGAGGGAAAGTCATATCCGAAAAGGAAATAAGCTTAGCGTTTTTCTTTATTTCGTCGGAAAGCCCGTAAGAGCCGCCGATAACGAAAGTAATAACGCCGGTACCGAGGTTTTTTTCCTTTTGAATTTCCGCGGCGAATTTTTCGCTGGAAAACTTTTCGCCTTCAATCGCAAGCGCGTAAACCTTGCCCGAAAGTTTTTTGAGAAGGTTTTTGCCCTCTTTTTCGACGATGTTTTTCACGTCTCCGTCGGTCGGGTTTTTGAGGTTTTCTTCGGCAGTCTCGGTAATGGAAAAATCGCAGAATCTCGAAAGCCGCTTAGAATATTCGGCAATGCCGTCCGCGAAGTAACTTTCTTTTACTTTTCCAACGCATAGAAGGTTGATTTTTATCATTAAACAATTGCCCCCAAAATTGCGGTAATTATCGCCGCCGCCATGCCGACTATTCCGAAAGGAATATAAAAACCGCGAACACTTTCTTTATAATTTGGTTTGGTTTTTCCCCGGAAAGCTATGACAAGGCAAAAGACGGTAACCAAAACGCCTGCCGAAATAATTATAGGCGAATAAAAGTCAATGCTGAAATTGAAATACAAAATCGAAAGGTTTATAAAATTATTCAGAAAATGCGCGATAAAACCGGGGAAAATGCTTTTTGACCTTAAGGAAAGAATCCCTAAAATAACGCCGAATATAAATTGATAGACGAAAGAAAACAAGCTGAAATGAAAAAGCGCGAAACAAAGTCCAACGGTGAAGGCAGAAACAATCTCGCCCGACTTATCCAAAAATTTTAGAAGCACGCCCCTAAAAAACGCTTCTTCAATCGCCGCGGGTAAAAGACATATTAGAAAGGTAAAGAACAAATAATCAAAAACGCCGTTTAGCGGAATAGAATTATTCGGCACGTTTAACCCCAATATTTTTCCGAGTTCCTGAACGTATCCGTTTAACGTACCGAAGCCGAAGAGCACGGAAAACGGCAACAAGACCGCCAAGCCTAAGAAAAGTATCGGAGGCTTATTCACCCTTAAAAGAGTTTTTAAGGGTGTGCCGGTATACCGCTTAACGCACAATATAATGGTAAAAAGCGCGATAGGAGAAACGAGATAGTTTAAGGTGAAAAATAAATAAGAATCCTTTTCTATCCCGAAAGCGGAAGATATAAAAGAAAACAATACCGCTAAAAGCAGCGTAAACAGAACGGCGAGCCCGTATAATAAACCGCTGAACGCCGCGCCGGAATTATTGCGT
>CAJOMM010000005.1 GCA_905235765.1 uncultured Clostridia bacterium | reverse complement strand
GAAGGGAATACAAAATTAAGTCTTAAACAGAAACAGTTGACGTTTCCTAATCTTAAAAATCTTGAACTTTCTCGATATAGTGCGTTGAACGGCCTTACCGTTACGATAAAATTGTTTCCGCAGCTATTCAAGCAGATATCGGTTTCTCTTTGGTAAATTCTCCTAAAATACAGAATTCTTCCGCTGAAATTCCGTATTATGAGTTGCGCCGGAAGAGCGTTTTGCGATACGCGTATTTTTAAGTGTAATCTCATTATTCACCCGTAAAGTTCAAATTCGCGGAATTTACGGGTAATCCTTCGTAGTTTGCGTCCGTCAAAGTAAACTTCTGTAACTCCTCGGCGGCGGTGTTTAAGACGTATACTTTCTGCGCCGCTCTCGACATATGGACGGTTATAACCCTATTGATAGGATTGTGGTGATAGTCGGACGAAAGCTGTTTGAAGTATAAGGTATACGGCGAGTTTGCGCTGTACGGTACGTTGTTAAAAACCGCTTTTCCGTTGGCGTTTATACTTCTAGCTTGCCCATAATAAATAGTGCCGGATTTGTTTGTCATAATTACGGATCCGGAAGTTATAGGTGTACCTCCGGCAGCGCCCGTTTCATTGAAAATGATAGTCAGAACGCCGTCGGCGCTAACGGTAAAGTTGCCGGTACCTGCCGATCCCGAAACGGTGTATGAATCAGGGGATAAAGTCGTTGACTCGTAACCGTTTGCGTTTACGGTTACGGAGTATTGACTGTTCAACATGTTAGCAGAACCCGTCGTTAGTGATTTGTACGTTGTAATTTGCCATTTATTTCTCCTTTGCATATTCTTGGTATGCTAATATATAATATGAATTTTCCTTATTAAAAAGTTACCTCTATGTGTATCAGTACGAGCGCACGCCTCACCCTCAATTTCGCAAAATCCTTGCGAGTTTGAGTTTGAAAAAGCGCATAAAGATAGCCCGACAAACAAGTCAGGCTAAATATCCCGCATAAAGGTTTTCACTCTTTGCGGCATACCTTTGCTACAAGGGCGTTAGAATGCGGTATGGATATAAAGAGTTTATCCGAGATTTTAGGTCATAAAACCCGAATATAACCTTAAAGAGATATGCTCACTCTTTATACGAACACAAGGCGGGAATGATGAATAAAAATGTATTTTTAGACAAAAATAATGGCATATTGTTGCAATAAACATTAAAAACGAGTATAATGTTTGGGTAAAATAGCACATAGATTAGTCTAATCTATGTAAGTTTAGAGAAATAGAAATTACACTATATCAAAGAGGTATTTATGAAAAAGGTTGCATTGAAGATTTTAATTCTTTGTATGGCGATTTGTTCTGCATTATGTGTGTTTACAGCTTGCGGTGAGACAGAAGAAAAGCACGAACATTCTTATACTTCGTCGTATGTTGAACCTACTTGCGAAGAACAGGGCGGAACAAAATATGTCTGTTCCTGTGGAGATGTTTATTGGGAAGATGTGGTTCCGGCATTAGGACATAATCCTTCTGCCGAATGGACTGTAGACAAGCAAGCTACCTGTACGGAAACGGGCATAAAATCTCACCATTGTTTAACTTGCGGTAAACATTTGGACGAAACGGAAATCTTGCTATTACCGCATAATATAGAAGACGACGGGGTTTGTACGATGTGTCATCAGCGTTTTTCTGCTGAGGGTTTAACTTATGCGCTTAATAACACGGAAACGGAATACAGCGTAACGGGTATAGGAACTTTCAAAGGTGCGGCGCTTTACGTTCCACAAACGTATAATAATTTACCCGTAACGGGAATAGCGGCGTATGCCTTCAATCAGCAAACGCAACTGACATCCGTAAACATACCTAAAAGCATAAATAGTATAGACGATTATGCATTTAACGGTTGCGTAAATATTACCCGCATAGAGTTTGATGCAAGCAGTTGCCAAGATTTTGAAGAAAACAATAACGTGTTTTCTTACGTAGGACAGTCGCAAAACGGTACAACTGTTGTGATAGGTAAAAATGTAGTAAAAATTCCCGCTTACTTTTTGTATTCCAACACCAAAGAGAATGCTGCGCCGAAAGTAAAGGAAATAAATTTCGATAACGCTGCTTCGCTAAAAAGAATAAACAAATACGCTTTTGCAGGCTGTACGGCGTTAAAGTCTTTGAATATTTCGGATAACGTTACAACGATAGAATACGGCGCGTTTTATGGTTGCAGTTATTTGCAGGATATAACCTTGCCGTTTATAGGGGAACAACAAACTTATTCACAATACGACAACCCGATATATATGACGTTTTGTTACATATTCAGCCCATTGGAATTTAACGGCTATACGCTGATAGGCGGATATGGTACAGGATACGTGCCGAGTTCTTTAAAGACAGTAACCGTAACCGATTACGAGCCTATGGCGTCTGCTTTTTCGGGTTGTACGGATATAGAGAACGTTGTTATTAAAAATGCCGAAAAGATAAATGACACTTTATTCTACGGTTGTTCTTCTCTTAAAAGCGTAGAAATCCCCGATACGGTGAAAGAAATAGGTTCTTCCGCATTTTACGGTTGTTCTAAACTTGAAACTTTTGTATTTCCGACAGAATTAAGGGTTATAAAAGGTAGCGCTTTTGCCAGATGTTCTCATCTTGCGGAACTTAATTTTAACAATAAATTAGAAGAAATAGAGGGTTCGGCGTTTGAAAGATGTTTGGCGATTAAAGAAATAGTTTTGCCTTCTTCACTTAACAAAATAGGGGCTGAAACATTTAAAGGTTGCTTATATATAGAAAAAATCACGCTCGACTTTATAGGAACGGAAAGAGAAATAACGGGCGATTACGGTTCTAAAAACCTTTTTGGTGCGATTTTCAGTAATAGCAATGTAGAATACGATTATACCAAGCAGGAAGATGAACAGCCGGAGTTTCATACTTACAAAATAATGCAGAGATACAGCGACGGTAATTTTGCGGAATTTTGGTTGCCAAACACTTTGACCACCGTTATTTATAACGGCAGAAAATTAAATTACGGTGCGTTTAGCGGTTTTGCAGATATAATTGAAATAATCCTTTGCGATAACCTTAAAGAGATAGGAGCTTATGTGTTCTCTGATTGTAGCAGTTTAACGAGTATAGTTATCCCCGACAGTGTTACGAGTATAGGAGATCGGGCATTTAATTATTGTAGCAGTTTAACGAGTGTAACAATCCCCGACAGTGTTACGAGTATAGGAAGTAGTGCGTTCTCTGGTTGTAGCAGTTTAACGGGAATAACAATACCGTTTGTTGGCGCTACGAAAAACGGAACGAGTAATACACATTTCGGATATATATTCGGGGCAAGCAGTTATAGTTCTAACTATCCTTACATCCCATCTACGCTTAAAATCGTGACAATAACCGGCAGTAATAGTATAGGAACTGGTGCGTTCTATGGTTGCAGCGGACTTACGAGCATTACTATCCCTGACGGCGTCAAGAGTATAGGAAATAATGCGTTCTCTGGTTGTAGAAGCTTAACAAATATTACAATCCCTGACGGCGTTACGAGTATAGGAACTGGTGCGTTCTTTGGTTGTAGAAGCTTAACAAATATTACAATCCCTGACGGCGTTACGAGTATAGGAGGTTATGCGTTCTCTGGTTGTAGAAGCTTAACAAATATTACAATCCCCGATAGCGTTACAAGTATACAAGGTCTGGCGTTCTCCAATTGTAGCTGTTTAACGAGTATAGAAGTAAGTGATAATAATAGAGCATATAAATCGATAGACGGAAACTTATACAGTAAAGATGGAAAGACTTTTATACAGTATCCAGGAGGTAAAACATCAACGGCTTTTACAATCCCCGATAGCGTTACGAGTATAGGAAATTATGCGTTCTACGATTGTAGCTGTTTAACGAGTATAACAATCCCCGATAGCGTTACGAGTATAGGAACTGGTGCGTTCTATGATTGCAGCGGACTTACGAGCATTACTATCCCTGACGGCGTCAAGAGTATAGGAAATGATGCGTTCTCCAATTGTAGCTGTTTAACGAGCATAACAATCCCGAACTCCGTCACGAGTATAGGAAATTATGCGTTCAGCGATTGCAGCGGACTTACGAGCATTACTATCCCTGACGGCGTTACGAGTATAGGAACTGGTGCGTTCAAGGGTTGTAGAAGCTTAACAAATATTACAATCCCTGACGGCGTTACGAGTATAGGAAGGGATGCGTTCTATAATTGTAGCAGTTTAACTGGTGTAATGTTTAAAAATACAAGCGGGTGGCGGGTATCCACTTCTTCAACAGCAACAAGCGGAACTTCTGTTACTATACCAAACGCTTCTACTGCTGCAACATATTTAAAATCAACTTACTGCGATTACTACTGGAAATGCAGTTAAAAACAATTCGGCAGAAGGCGATAAACCTTCGCCTTCTGCGGGAAGATGATGAAGAAATAATTATTCAAAGGAAATAATAATGAGCAATCAATTAAAAAAACAAATTTATGAGTCCGTGAAAAAAAACGTTCCCACTTTCGCTCGTTACAATCTTCTTGTGTGGAAGTAAAGGTTTTAAGAGATTGCGTTTTCGGGAGTGATTTTCCAAGATCAGAAACCGAAACAACGGCAAAGGCAGACAGAGCGTAAAACTCTGCCTGCCTTTTTCTATGTTTTGAAATTGTCAAATTCATCTATAAAACAAAATAGGCCGAACGTTCTTTTAACTAAAAGTAAGTTCAACCTATTAAGACTTGGTGCGCGGACAGGTGTCTAAAAAGAACCGCCGTAAAATCGCCTGTAATTATCTGTGTTTTTTATGATTTTTAGCAAAGGCATAAACTCGGGAAATTTAACAATACAACTGTATAATAAACTTGTTTTCGGCAGATTTACAGTATTGATTTAAGAAAATTAAAGCGTCCTTTTCTTCCGTATAAAAAACGAAGTCCCGATCGTTTCCGTCAGGACTTCTTTTATCGAATTTGTAGTAAATATCTATTTTGTCGTCGTATAGTATTATTTTATCTATCAGCGACTCTATCATTTGTTTCGGCTCTTTTTTTAAGCAATTTTTTATGTAATAAATTATATCGTCTTTTTTAATTTCTTCTGTTTTTTTGGCTTGAGCAATTTTTATTTTCGTTTGTATTTCTTCTAAAACAAGTTCGAGTTCGTCAAGCCGTTTTTTAGTTGAGGAAGTTATTATTCCTTGTTCTATTGCCGAAACTATATTATCTATTGCCGTTTGGGTTTTATCGCGGTCTTTTATCAAAAGATTTATTACTGTATTTTCCTGTATTTCGTTTCTATGCCTTTCAAGTATCATATCGGCAATTTCCGAAACAACGCGATTGTTACTTAAAACCTTTATAGTAGTATCTATTACTGTGTTTTCGAGAGCGTCTTTTTTAACCATAATTTTATTGCAGGTATGATTATATTTCTTGCCGTTACAGTTATAGTAATGTTTCCGTTCTCCGTTTCTTGCTGTTCCGGCGTCGCCGTTCATAATATTGCCGCAGTGTCCGCATATTACTTTTCCACGTAATAAATAGTGGGCTATAACACTGTCTTTGCCATATTTGTTTCTGTCCGTAATTCTCTTAACCGCGTTAAATAAGTCGTCGGATAGAATACGCGGAAAAATATTAGTATAAGTTTTCCCGTGTATAGAGTAAATACCCAAATAGTTTTCGTTATGCAATATATGTAAAATAGTGTTTTTAGGGAAAGGTTTACCGCGTTGCGAAATGCCTTTACTTTTCAGATCTGCTATTATGTCTTTTACTGTCATTCCGCAAGCATACTGTTCAAAAATATATTTAACTATTTTCGATTCATCTTCGTTTATTATAAGTTTTCTGCCTTCCGCTTTGTTCCCTATAACACTATACCCGTAAACGACGTGACCGCCTGTAAAATTACCTTTCAACCTGCTTTCGTTAAGCCCGCGCTTGACTTTTTGGGCAAGTTCCGCCGAATAGTATTCTGCCATACCTTCAAGTAGACTTTCAAGGATAATGCCTTCGGGCGTATCGGGTATATTTTCCATCGCGGATAAAAGTTTTACGCCATTATCTTTCAACGTTTTACGGTGCATAGCCATTTCATATTTATTACGAGAAAACCTGTCTAATTTATATACCAGAACATAATCCCATATTTTTTTATTGCTATCCTTTATAAGTTGTTGAAAAGACTCCCGATTGTCGTTAGTCCCCGTAGTCGCCCTGTCTATGTATTCATTAAGAATAACCAGATCATTTCTTTCGGCGTATTCTCTGCAAACACGAAGTTGCCCTTCAATAGACTGTTCTGTCTGTCGTTCGCTCGAATACCTTGCATAAATTACTGCTGTTTTCATTTTTTATTGCTCTCCTTTAATTTAATGTTTAATAAAACCAAACGATTTAACCGAAAAGTCGAATGACTTTTCAACCATTCACACATCGGAAAACGAACGGAAAGTCAAAGAAAAACGAAAAAAATTGTGTATCGGCTACACGGATAAAATAAAGCCACAATATTTTTCGCTTTGACTTTAACGGGCGTTTTCTGATACGAAAACCCGAAAAAAGTTTTATTAAAACGGATTTTAAAGTTATAAGCGGAAAGAAAACTTCCGCTTATGATGAGAAAATTCGGATATAACAAAAAAGGGGGAGAAAGGTATATGGAAAAGATAGAGATAAAAGACAATCCGTTAAAGTTAGAAATTTATATAAACGGCAAACCTAATTTGTCTTTAATGCCGAAAGAATTAAAAGACGCCTTTATAAATTCTTTGACGGAAAAGGTTTTGAACTACGTAAGGAATAAAAAAAGTAAAAATAATTGAAATAATTTTTTTAATATGACAGATATAGTCATATATTGCGAGTAAGATTGAAAGTGCACAATCGGAAAATTATATGTTGAAATCGTAGGGGGGAGATTTTGAATTGGAAGATTGGAAATTGTCTGAAAGGTATTGTCAGAACTGCGGAAAAAAGATAAAGGGGTACAGAAATATAAAAGGCGTGGTAAAAATTACTTGTCCGAACTGCGGGGCTTCGTATATAGGTAAACAGGTCAGCAGGCGGAAAGAGATAGTGGAGATAACTGCGCCGGAGGGTAGAGATATCCTTTAATTTAATAATGAATAACGACGATTAAGGTCGGTCGGTTGAAAAAGCATCGGGTAAATGTAAATCCTTAATCAGGTCTATTCTGAAAGTATCGGGTTAAACCGCATAGGCGAGAGGCTCGGTAAACGGACTCAAAATACAAGTCTGTTTATCGGGCCTTTTTGATATTACCGATAAAAAATTTTTGAGAAAGTTTTTATAAGCGGAAAAATCCCTTCCGCTTAAAGCGCGAAAATAGGGGTGTCGAAACGAAAAGAAGGAGGTAGGAAGTGAATACGTTCGAGCGTCGTATGGAAATCATAGATATTCTTTCGGAACGTAAGAAAGAGCAAGTAAATAATCTTGCTTTTGAACTTAATGTGTCTGAAAGAACCATACGTAACGATATTTACGAACTTTCGCTGTCTTACCCCATCGACACTAAAAAAGGTAAAGGCGGTTGCGTGTTCGTTCAGGAAGGGTTCACCTTGCGTAGAAGATTTTTAACCGACAAAGAAAAAACATTGCTAGAAAAAATAGCGGTAGACCTTTCGGAAGAAGACGCGGCGATCTTGCAAACGATAGTAAAGAGTTTCGGCAAGAAAAAATAAAAGGAGGGAACGTCAATGATTATCAAAGAGCCGTATTTTTGTCAGGGTGCGGATAACGTGTATAGGACTAAACACTATATCGTTAAGCAGCAGTTAATCATAAGGGTAGGTCGGGGTGAAGAAAACGCAATAATAAGCACCGATACTTACTATTTGAGAAACGGTAAACGGGACAAATTGTATGAGTTATGGTTTTCCGAACGCGATAGGATTAACGGCAAGAGAATTATGACGGCATTACATACTCGGCGATATATAGATTAAGCCGTAAACTTAAAAGAATAGCGGAAACGCTTTCTTGATATGCAGTCAAAAACAAGGCGGATTTAGGGATAAGAGTTTAAGGCGCAAGTGGCCACAGCCTTAATACCGTCCGTTAAGACGTAGTGTTTTATTAAAGTCCTTGTGAAAGATTGCAAAATTACAATTTAATATTTCAGTTTTCGCTTTGCTAACGGCAACACGGGCATTAAAAAAGGCTGTGCTATCGGCTGTACGGGTAAATAAATCATAAGGAGTTTAGGATATGCCTAATTACAACAACAACGAGAGGAAATGGATGACTCCGTCGAAGCGTGCGAAAGGTTACGCCGAAGAACGTAAATCCAAAGTCCACATGAGAGGTAAAAACGAAGGCAAGGAACTCGATCCGTATAATCAGGGATTGAGATCGGGGTATCTTCTTTGTCAGTCCGACCACGCGGGTGCGTTTAAGTACCACGAGGCAATAAAGGCGGGTAAGAGCAAGGAAGAAGCAAGGAAAATTTCTAAGATTAAAGGTAAAGCCAAATAAAAAACGGGAGGTATAAAGACAAATGGCTAAAAAACAAATCGTAGTAGAAAGGGAAACTTTTAAGATGGGCGAAAAAGAGTTTTACTCGTATTTCGTTAAAGGAAACGTCAGAGGTAAGGACGTGAAAGCGGGCGTAGTTCCCCCGGATAAGGGCGGATACGTCGTTTTAGATATCGTATTCGGAAACGCAATGAGCGCGGAACTGACGGTTAAGCCGTTCGAGATAAAAGACGACGGCGGCAACGTAATCAAGGGCAATACTTACGGCGTTAAGTCCGTGGACGAAAACGGCAAGGTTTATGAATGCACGATTAAACCTGCAAGGTCATCGGACAAGACTTTACTTAATATGTTGCTTGATTAATTAAAACCAAGTTTACACGGCTTGTTTTAGGTATAAAAGCCTGATTCGAGCCGTGTTTTTTATTAAAAAATTATAAGGAGAATTTTTATATGAAAAACTTTTTGATTAAAAACAAGAATGTGTTATTGGCTTTTCTGCTTATAGCATTATCCGTATTCGGAATAGTTTTTACGCTACCGGCGGCAACTGTACGGGCAGATGAAGTGACGGACGAAGAAATCG
Source organism: uncultured Clostridia bacterium (assembly GCA_905235765.1). Lineage (GTDB taxonomy): Bacteria > Bacillota > Clostridia > Christensenellales > Borkfalkiaceae > UBA1259. The sequence continues at coordinate 5,447 of CAJOMM010000005.1, read as the reverse complement.
TGTTCGTTCCTACCGCACAGGAAACACTTAATAACACTTGGTTTATCGGGTTTAACAAATGTGACAACGAAACGGTAGGCAGAGCGTTGTTTGCTAACTACTTTATAAACGACGGGTACTATTCTCCCGACAATTATAACTACGGCGTACTTATCTTTCCGCAATCGTATTATGAGAATTATATACACGATGACGATTATATAAGGGAATTTACCGAACAGGAAAAGACTTATATTAATGTTCAAGGATCCGGAAAATACGACGTGACGGATGGAACTCTTGTTCGTTTTGGATTGGCGAAGATCAAAGACCAGAACGTAGGTTTACAGTTATACTTTGTATTCTACGTTCAGGATAAGACTACCGAGACTTATACATATTTTGCTAAAAAGTTGGGCTCTTACGCAACTTTAACGCAGGATGGCGAAGTGGATTTATCTCAATACAGAACCAACGAGGAATATTTCACGCTTAAAAGTAAAATGCAGGCACAGATCGACGAGTTAACGGAAACCATAAACGAAGACGGCACAATAGACACGACCAAATTCGTAACGAAAGCGTCTCACGAAAAGGAAGTCGCTGAATTGCAGGAAAGGATTGATACGCTTACTGCCGAAAACACGCAGTTAAAGACCGTTGAAGAAAAAACGGGCTTAACCTTCATGCAGATAATAGGCATAACGGCGGGCGGCATTCTTTTAATAGCAATAATCTGCGGTATCGTGTCTATCTGTAAAAAGAGAAAAGACGATTATTACGGGTGGTAAGGAGATAGCGTTATGGAAAAATCATTAAAGAAATATAAATGGTTAATTTTCATAGTTTCCGTCTTACTTATCTCGGCTATTCTTTGCGGTACGCTTTTCGCCTGCTCGAACAGAAATGCTGCCGATACAGCAGATACCCCCTACGAGCATTACGATACCATAGCGGAAAACGGACAAGTAGTGGCGTTTTCCAAAACCATGGCGTTTACAACGGCGTCGTTATTTGAAGCGAAACGCGGCGGTGGGGACGGCGTTCACGTTACATTAGTGGCGACGGTTTATCCGGAAAACGCTGAAAACCAAAACGTGAGTTGGAATATACGCTGGGCAGACGACGCTCCGCTTAAAAGATCTCCCGTTTCAGAATATTTAGTGGGTTCGGCGGACACAAACGATAGTCATAGATTTAACGCAACCTGCAAACAGGCTTTCTTAAATAACAAGATACTCATAACGGTTACTACGGAAGAGGGCGGGTTTACGGCTACCTGCACGGTGTCGTTCATAGGCTTAGCGGAAAGTCTTAACGTAACGAGTTCTACCGCAACGCTTACTTCCACCGCTAAACGCGGACAATATTACGCTATGAATAGAGATACGTCCTATACGTTTAATATAGGCGCGTCGAATTCTTGGGGCGTTGTCGGCGCACTCGACCTTGAAGTTATTTTAGGCGGTCACGGCGAGTTATATTTTGGTGACGAGATGACTGACGAAAACAGTTATTCTACTTGGCGAAACGTAACGCTGCAAAGCATTGAGAGCCGTATAGATAAATACGCTACTGCGACCATAAGCGGTAATACCTTAACCATAACTATGGGTAAGTATTATATTGAAGACAACCAGTCGCAGTACACGTATAAGTATAACAACGGCGGCGTTGAGTGGGACGAATACCATTTGTATTATTACGTTCTCGACAATTTCTACGATAACGGTACGTTTAATTGGGATACTTTTGAAACAGATTATGACGCCAGAGCAACTGAAAACTTCGAAAGGCTGGAAAATGTTTACTTTACCGCGACGGTAAGAGATAAATTAAGCGGCGCGTCCGTGACAATTCCCTTTTTTTTTCGCATTAGCGTAGAGAACGTATACTTGAATAATACGACTGCAAAAGTAAACTAAAAACACTTCGGAGGTGAATTATGACAAAGAGATCTTCGGGGAATATATTTTCCTTTCTGACTGCTCTTTTAGTGATAGCGGTAATAGTATCGGGCGGTTTGTTTTTGTATAAATTTACCAACGGTTTCAACGAAGAATTAAAGACTTTTTACGTAACGATAAACGATAAGGAAGTAATGTCTTCCGCAAATGGTTATACGGTAAGCCCCAAAACGGGGCTTACCGTTAAGGTTAAATATGCTCTCAAGGCGCCGGAAAATACGGACAAGCAGTATTCGGTAAAGATAACGTCTAATTACGATAAAGAAAATAATTTCGATTTTACCGTTGACGGTAAAACCTATTCTTTCGGAGCGGGCGAAGATTATACCGCAGGGTTCGATATTATCACGGGCAAAGATTATTTTATCTTAAAGCCTAAGGGATATATAAACGACATTTTACACGCGGTATATCCGGATAAAGAGATAAGCGACTGCGCAAATAAAGAGTTTGAGAATATGTTTACGCTGACCGTGTATTCGTATAACGGGGAATCGTCCGTGACGGTACTGTTTACCATACAACATACCATAACGGGCATATCGCTTGACAAGGAGGAAGTGAAATTATGACGAAAATCGTATATAAAAAAATCATAATATTTTTTCTCGTTTTGCTTTCTTTATTAACGGCGGTAAACGTTCCCGTTCAAGCAAAAGCTGACAGCGGAAACGCCTTTGATAATACTAACGTCCTTGACGATTTAAGGAGTGCCGACGGGTTTAATATCCTTAATTACCCGTTTACAGAGAGTAAGGATATACGGATAATAAACTTCGTTGAATACTGTTATTCGTTCAGGGCGAATATGCGGGATAATTACGGACTTTACGTTTACATATACAATCCTAAAGGTCTAAATCTCGATACAAGAAACGCTAATTTTATACAGATGGCGGTAGGCTACGACGAAAACGGAACCCCGAATACTTACGAAAAGTTCGGGTTAAAGTATTTAAGCAAAGCGGAAGAAAGCAATTACAAAAACCTTTTCTATAAGTTCAAAATAATAGACCGAGAAATAAGCGGCACTTTCTTTTTCGATAGAGTAAACAGCAATGAACGCAGATACGATGTGTCGGGGATAGAAATTCTAACCTATGGCAGCAATCTCGCTACGGAATATAACGTAGCGGGCAGTTTCAGATTTACGGGTTATGCGAAAGGTTACGGTTCGGACGAGGACGCCGAAAGTACGCTAAACTCGGAAGTCAAAGAGTTAAAAACTATAACTTTGCAAACGCACTCTACGTATTACAGAACGGGCGAATATGCAAAAGACCACAGGCACGATCTGACGAGCGTATATTTTTCCGTTCCGAATAGATTTTTCGAGACTTACGGCGCGTTGCAAAAAATTAAAGCAGAGTGGTACGAGTACGAAACCACGCCTATCGTAATAACGTCGAACAGCGCGGTTTACGATTTACTTTACCCGTATTTGGGCGTTAACGTAAACGATAACACCGAGATACCTATACAGATATATACGGGATATCAGGAAATGGTGGGAGATAACGGACATTACGACAAATACGATTGGGCGTATAACTGTAATTATACCGACGCGGTAAATACTCGGTGCGACGAGATAAACTACCTGTTCTCTACCGAAGGCAAGAGCATATCCGAATACGTGTTATCTTCCGAAAGGATTAAAAACTACGTGGAAAGTTATACCAAAACGTATAAGAACGGGCGGATCGAAGTTCCGGGGAAAAACATAAGCGCGGATTTGTTTGAAAGGGGACTTTCGAGCGAGCGGACAAGCGTGGCTTACGTTGACGATAATATACATCATAAACTTGTGGACTTCGACGCGGGCGACACCTTCGATATGCTTAACTACACGGACAGTAATTCCGCTTGGCGACGGTTTTTTGCGGGACTTTTCGGGCTTGCCCCAAGGGAACTCGACGAAAGTTATTTAGGTGTTTCGCTTATACGTATAGTGAAGGATGACGATATGGAAAAAGCGGATATAGCGAGAACTTTGCTTATTAACGGAAGTGAAACGGAATTAAATGCTTTTAATGCGTTTTATACCAACGCTAAAAATAATAACGAAACGGTGGTATTATTCAGGTTTGCTCAAACGGATTATATGTGTTTACCCGTAATGTGCTACAACCCGTTCACGGGTAAGAACTTGGATAAAAACGGACTGTTCGACAGCGCGGACTACGGGGAATCTACTTACGTTGTGCGGGAGAGTGTGTTCCTTAATTTCGATATTATTGAGCTTACCTTTAATAAAGACGGGGTATATACGGTGATACCGGTAGTAAACAGCCCTATAGACATATACAACGATATAACGCTACCGAAACAGGTAACGAGTTGGTGGAAATTGCTTTTAACCTATATATTGCTTATTTTGCTCTTAATACTTCTTGCGGCGACGGGGATATTGCCCCTTATTCTTAAAGGTGTAGTATGGGTTATCCTATTACCGTTTAAGGGTGTTGCGGCAATAATAAAGGGCATAAAGAAACGAAAGGAACGAGAGAGGTAACGTAATGAAGAAGATAAAGAGAATAATAGCGGTTGTTCTTCTTATCTTGGTAATTTTGGCGGTCGGCTATACGTCTTTTACGTGTAGCCGAACTGCCGAAATATTAAACAAGCCGGGAGAACAGGTCTATGAAGAAGATTAAAATTATATATGTTTTACTTACGATAGCGTTGACGGCGGGATTTATACTGCTTGGGGCTTTCACTTTTCGTAACAGTTATTTAAGGCTTATTGAAACCTTAAAAGACTTATTTATAAGTATCGTATTTTACGGCACAACTATTTTATATTTACCTACGGGAACGCGGCCGACCGTAAACGCATATTCGACCGTTTTAACTTGGAACGGATATTTGCCCGACAGTCCAGAAAAGATAAAAGAATTTTTCGGCGCGTTTTTTGCAATGTTTGTAGATAAGGAAAACTTTATGCTTTGGGCAAACGGCGTTATCAGAGTTTTATTAGTGGTTGTTGGGATATTTATTATTTTCCTGCCTATAATCTTGCTGTTAGTCGTGTTATTAAAACGGGCATATCATAGACCTAATAACAACTTTAACCGAGATACCGTGTCGCTTAAAGCGTTTAAGAAGATTATTAAAGTAAGCGTTCTGCCCGTGTATAACTTTATACGGGGATATACGGACTTTTTTAAAAATAAACGGTGGGTAAAAATTATCTGGATTTTGATTTGGGCGTTTAACCTTAACGTAGCGTCGATAGCGATAGGTTTTTTTGCCTACTATTTTTATTTTACCGTTACTTTCGATATACCGAGCCTATTTATACAGATAGCAAAACTCATAATAGACCTGCAAGTGGCGGTGAAAACTATACCCGTTGTTTTGTGGGTAGTTTTAGCCGTGTATTTATGGGACCGAGCGAGAAAAAAGATAGCGGATAACAGATTACGGCATTTTGAAGCGAGAAATTGCGGGTTTATAAAGGAACTCTCTATTTCGTCGATGTCCTGCGGAAGTATGGGA
>CAJOMM010000004.1 GCA_905235765.1 uncultured Clostridia bacterium | reverse complement strand
TTTCGTTTGTCAATAGGAAAATGAAAATTTTTTTATAAATTTTGCTTTTTTTTGTGCGTTTTTTAACTTTTTACCCCGAAAAGCTGCTTTTTAACCGCGGATTAACTGTTGACAAACGCCTACCTAATATTATATAATCTATAAAGAAAATTATTACGATTTTTTAAGGAGATATATATTTATGGCTGAAGAAGTAATTCTTACCAAAGAAGGTAAAGAGGAACTTGAAAAAAGACTGGAATACTTAAAACTCACCAAGCGCGCGGAAATAACCGAAAGAATAAAAATCGCGAGAGAATTCGGAGACCTCTCCGAAAACGCCGAATACGACGCCGCCAAAAACGAACAGGCGATGATCGAAGGCGAAATCTTAGAAATAGAAAATAAACTGAAATACGCTGTCATAATAAAAGATTCCAGCTCTAAAAAAGGAGTGGTTTCCTTGGGTAGCAAGGTTGTCTTTACCGTGGACGGCGAAGACTTTTCTTACGAGATCGTCGGAACTACCGAGGCGGACGTGGAACAAAACAGAATTTCCAACGAATCTCCCATCGGCAACGCGCTTTTGGGACGCAGAGTCGGCGAATCTTTTTCCGCCGTTACGCCTTCCGGTACCGTAAACATTTTAATCAAAGAAGTCAAATAATTTCTATCGGAGTACAAAATGGAAGAAAAAACCAACCCTAACCTTGCGGAAAACACCGAGCAGGACTTAAACGAAATTTTAAAACAGCGCCGCGAAAAACTTTCGGCGCTTAAAGCCGCGGGCAAAAACCCGTTCGAGAAGGTAAAATACCCTCGTACGGCTTTAAGCACGGATATTAAAGAAAATTACCCGAAATACGAAAACCAAACGGTAGGTATTGCCGGCCGTCTTATTTCCAAACGCGTTATGGGTAAGGCTTCTTTCGCCGTGATCCTCGACGGAAAGGGAACGATTCAAAGTTACCTTTCGGTAAACGATCTCGGAGATTCTTATGCGGAATTTAAAGATTACGACGTTGGCGATATTATCGGAATAACGGGATTCGTGTTTACCACGCGTACGGGCGAGATATCCGTTCACGCAAAAGAAGTGGAACTTTTATCAAAATCCCTTCTTCCTCTTCCCGAAAAATTTCACGGATTGAAAGACGAAGACACCCGTTACCGCAACAGAGAGGTAGACCTCATTGCAAATCCCGAAGTCAAAAGAACGTTCACTATGCGTTCGAAGATTTTAACCGAAATAAGAAACTATCTCGACGGAATAGGCTATCTCGAAGTGGATACCCCCGTTTTACAACCGCTGGAAATAGGCGCGGCGGCGAGACCGTTTAAAACGCATCACAACGCGCTCGATATAGATATGTACCTAAGAATAGAGACCGAACTCTACTTAAAACGATTGATTGTCGGCGGATTCGACCGCGTTTACGAAGTGGGAAGAATTTTCCGCAACGAAGGTATGGACAGATCTCATAATCCGGAATTCACCACGGTAGAAATGTATCAGGCATACAGCGATTATAAAGACATGATGGACGAGATCGAAGACCTTTACCGCTACGTCGCGGAAAAGGTTTGCGGAACGACAAAAATTACCTATCAGGGAATTGAAATCGATCTCGGCAAAAAATGGGAACGCCTTACTATGGTTGAAGCGGTCAAAAAATACGCCGGCGTCGACTTTAACGACTGGAAGTCGGACGAAGAGGCTCGCGCCGTCGCCAAAGAAAAGGGCGTTACGGTAGAAGAGGGCGATCTTGCAACGGCAGGCAACGTTCTTATCGCGTTTTTCGACGCGTTCGTGGAAGAAAAACTTATTCAGCCGACGATAATATACGATTATCCCGTTGAAAATTCTCCTCTCGCCAAAAGAAAACCCTCTAATCCTGCGTTTACCGAAAGATTCGAATACTTTATGTACGCGAGAGAAATGGGCAACGCCTTTTCCGAACTCAACGATCCGATAGATCAGAGAGAGAGATTTGTTAAACAGGTCGAGGAAAAACGCCAAAAAGGCGGAAACGACGCCAAGATTGACGAGGACTTTTTGACGGCGTTGGAATACGGGCTTCCCCCGACGGGCGGACTCGGATTCGGCGTGGACAGACTCGTTATGCTCTTAACGGATTCGGCTTCCATAAGAGACGTCATACTTTTCCCGACGATGAAACCTATAAAAAAATAATTCATGGATAACAAAGTCAATAAAAACCGACTGTCGAACTTTTTGTCGTACGAGTGGATAACGATGATTATCGTTATTTTGGTTGCGATTTTCGCTTTGGAATTCGTTTACACCGTTACGGCGACGCGCGCTACGGTCGGTCAACAATTTAAGTTTTATATTGACGAAACCGTTTCGGCGGACACGGAAGAATTCTATTCTACCCTCGATTATAAAATCAGCGAAAACGGAAAGACTTTCAGTTACGACGTGCTGTCTTTAAGCGCGGAAACTTTGACTTCTTCGAATAATATGCTTTCCGCAAGGCTTTCTATACAAGAGGGAGACGTGATTTTTACAGACGCCTCGACAAGCGGCGATAACGGAAGTTCCCGCGCAAAGACTATCGTGGACGATTGCCCGATATACACTCTTGACAAACTTCTGTCCGACGCCGAAAATTACCTTTCGGATTTTATGTCCGGCGGCGAACTCGACGACGAACTTATAATCTCGCATTTTAACGAACGGATGAAACACGATAACCGTTTCCGTTCCGAAAAAGAGAAAGAAATCGGACGGAGTCTTGAAATAGAGCGCATTTATAAGCTCAGAAACGAAGTCAATGATTTTCGGAAAATTTTAAGTTCGGAAAACGAAAACCTGTTCTTCAGATACACAAAATACGAGTATATTTCCTCCGAAAAGCCCAACGACAGCTATTACCAAAAAATGTACGAAAAAGAAATTTCGGAAGGAAGGATCTCCGCCAGATACGGCATAAATATCTCCGAACTCACTTACGACGCCGTAGGCAAAACGGACGTGTCGCGATTTTTCAGAAGTCAGAACACGGGCACGGCGGAAGGAGTAGTGGTTATGGTTTTCGATTTTCTTCAATATCAACCGGACTTGCAGTTCGAGACCATATCGTTTATAAACTCAATTTTCAGAACTTGCAGCAATTTTCTGGACGATTAGGACGCTTATGAAAGGAAAATTTATTACCTTCGAAGGCTGCGAAGGGGTGGGTAAATCCCGTCAGATACGCCTTCTCGAAGAATATCTTAAAAATCACGGCATTAAATATTTTTTAACCCGTGAGCCGGGTGGCACGGATATTTCCGAACAGATACGCAGAATAATTCTCGACGGAAACAACAATGCTATGACCGACGAGTGCGAGGCGTTGCTTTACGCCGCCGCGCGCGCGCAGTTGATAAACGACGTTATTCTCCCGAGATTAGAAAACGGCGAATTGGTTTTTTGCGACAGATTCGTGGATTCGTCTTTGGCGTATCAGGGAAAGGCGAGAAACCTCGGTTATAAATTCGTCGAAGACGTAAATTCTCTGGCGTTTAACCGTTGCATGCCCGACCTTACGTTGTTTCTCGACCTTTCGCCGGAACTCGCGTTTTTAAGAAAAGGCGGCGTCGACGTAAACGACCGACTGGAAACTTCCGGAGAAAAATTCCACGAGAAGGTTTATCAAGGATATAAAGAGATTGCGGAAAAATATAAAGATAGGGTAGTTTCAATCGACGCAAGCGGAACAAGAGAACAGACGCATGCGAAAATTATCGCAGTTCTGACGGAAAAAGGTATACTATGATAGATATGCTGCCGCTCATAAAAAATACGAGCGCATATAAAACGGTCAAAGCCGATATTAAATTCCACCGGCTTTCACACGCGTATCTTATACTGTTTAAGGACAAAGTTTATTCGGAGGCAGTTCTCCGTATATTCGCAAAAACCGTGTTCTGCGAAAACGACGATCCGTGCGGAAACTGTCGCGCTTGCAGACTTATAGACGAAGGAAGGTTTCCGGACGCCAAAGAGTTTCCCGAAAACGGAAATTCTATAGTGAAAGACGACGTTCTTTCTCTCATCGAACAAAGCTTCTTAAAGCCGATAGAGGGCGACAAAAAACTGTTTCTTCTTAAAAACGCCGAAAGCATGAACGCGACGGCGCAAAACAAAATTTTGAAAACTTTGGAAGAACCGCCGTCGGGCGTGCATATCTTTATGTGCGCGACCGGGGAGTTTAATCTCCTCCCCACGGTCAGATCCCGCGTTAAAACTCTTACTATACCGGAATTTTCCAAAGACACGTTGTTTGACGTTATGCGCCCGTATTATACGGACGAAGAAAAACTTAAAGCCGCTATTTTCTGCGGAGACGGTACGGTCGGAAGGAGCGAAGCGCTTTACGGCGACGAAAAAACGCTCGCGACGCTTTCCTTTACGACCGATCTTATGCTCAATATGAAAAGCAGCAGAAATCTTCCGGAATTTTCAAAAAAACTTAGCGATCTGAAAATCGATTTCGGAGAATTTCTTACCGTTTTCGAGCTGACGCTCCGCGACCTTCTTTGTTATAATCACGGCGAAAAGGCGTTGGTATTCAACAGCGAACAATCTTCGCGCGTATTATCGGCAGGCGGCTATAACGACGGCGCAATAATTTACATACTTGACAGGATTTCCGAAACGCGGCGCATGCTCGCGGCAAACGTCAACGCACAGATGGTTTCGGATAAATTCTTGTTTTCTGTTCTGGAGGGCAAACACAAATGGTCAAAATAATCGGGGTAAAATTCAAAAACACCCCTAAAATATATTACTTTTCGCCCGGTAAAAAATCCGATTATCGGGACGGGCAAATAGTCATAGTGGAAACGGCGAAAGGCGTGGAATACGGCACGGTGGTCGGAAAAGTTACCGAAGTTCCGGAAGAAAAAATCGTTCCTCCGCTTCGCCCCATCGTTCGCGTGGCAACCGAAAAAGATATCGCTAAAATCAAGGAAAACGAAAGTAAAATTCCCGAAGCAATGTCGTTTATGCGTAATTCCATTGCCGAGTATTCTCTGGAAATGAAACTTATAGGCTGCGAATTTTCTTTCGACGGGAAAAAAGTTACTTTCTTCTTTTCTTCGGAACACCGCGTAGATTTCAGGGATCTCGTAAAAACGTTGGCGCAACACTTTAAGATTCGCGTGGAATTGCGCCAGGTTGGAATCAGAGACGAAACCAAACTTTTGGGCGGTATCGCGCCTTGCGGCAGACCCTGTTGCTGTTCGGGCTGTATGCCGGATTTTGCCAAGGTTTCTATTAAAATGGCTAAAAATCAAGGGCTGCACTTAAATCCCACCAAGATAAGCGGACTTTGCGGCAGACTTATGTGCTGTTTGCAATACGAAAACGATTATTACGAAAAAATTTGTAAGCTCGTTCCAAAGGTAGGCAGCACGGTAAAATCTAAAGAAGGCGAAGGCGTGGTCGTTTCAAACGATATGCTCAAAATGACCACCAAGCTTAAAATCGCTAAAGAAGACGGCTGTGAGATCTATAAGGATTTCAAAACGTCCGAACTCGAATTTACCCGTAAAAAACAGGCGGAAGACTCGGATAACGCTTCGGACGACTTAGACGAAATTCCTCTTTCCATGCAAGAAACAGACGAGGAATTTTAAGGAAATTTTCGATTTCCGTTGCAAAAACTTTAACCTTGTGTTAAAATAAATATAGAAAATTGTTAGGAGGCTATTATTATGGCATACAAAATCAGCGACGCTTGTATCTCCTGCGGTTCCTGCGCGGAAACTTGCCCCACCGGTGCAATCAGTCAAGGCGACACGCAGTACAATATCGATCCGGAAATATGCGTAAGCTGCGGCGCTTGCGCGGCAGGTTGCCCCGTAGAAGCAATATCCGAAGAATAATTTCATGCGCTAAAACTTTATTAAGGGGACTTTTCCCCTTAATAAGTAAATTTTGAGTTTGCCGCCGCTAACAGGCGGCTTTAATTTTATGTTGAGTAAAGAATATTTGGAAAACGGCGTAGAAATTTATCAGGACGATAAGCTTTATACTTTCACGTCCGACTCAATTTTGTTGAGCAAGTTTGCGGCGGTAAAGAAAAACGAGGTTATGGCGGATTTTTGTTCGGGAAGCGGCATCGTAGGTTTTAACGTTTACGCTTTGCAGCCCGAAAAAATCAAGTCGGTTACGTTTTTCGAGATGCAAAAACCGCTTTACGATCTCTCGGTAAAAAGCATTTCCTTAAACGGGTTTAACGATAAATTTTTTGCGGAAAACGTAAGACTTCAGGATTTGCCCAAAACCTATTACGGCAAATTTTCCTTAATCGTATGCAATCCGCCGTATATGAAAGACGGAAGCGGAGAAACCAATAAAGACGACCTAATATCCGTTTGCAAAGCGGAAAAAACTCTTCCGTTAAAAGACCTTGCGAGCGCTTTGGGAAAGGCTCTTAAATTCGGCGGAAGAGTCGCGCTTATTCACCGCGCGGACAGGCTTGCGGAAGTGGTTCGCGCGCTGTATGAAAACGGGATAGAGACCAAACGCTTGCAGTTAATAAGTTCCGGCGATAAACCGCCTTACGCTTTTTTATTGGAAGGCGTAAAAGGGGGAAAGCCCGGCGTTAAACTTTTAAATACCGTTAAAAATTAGGAGAAAATATGTTATATTTCGTAGCGACGCCGATAGGCAACTTAAAAGACGTAACCTACCGCGCCGTAGAAGTTTTGAATTCCGTAGACGAAATAGCCTGCGAAGACACGCGACACTCTTTGCGTTTTTTAAACGCTTATTCCATAAAAAAGCCATTGTTTTCCTACCATAAATTCAACGAAAAAGAGTGCGGCGAAAAAATTATAGAAAAGTTAAAAGCCGGCAAAGATATTGCGGTAATTTCCGACGCCGGCATGCCCGTAATTTCCGACCCCGGCAGCGTCCTTATAAAGCTTTTGATAGAAGAAGGATTAAAGTTTACGGTAATTCCGGGGGCTTCCGCCTTTACTTGCGCTTTGGTACTTTCGGGTTTTCCGTCGGACAATTTTTGTTTTTTAGGATTTTTACCGCAAAAAAACAGGGAAAGAACGGAGTTTCTCAACAAAGCGAAGAATATCCCTACGACCACGATTTTTTACAGCGCTCCGCACGACCTTGAAAAAGATATAAAAAGCATTTATGAAGCGTTTGGAGACAGGCGCGCCGCCGCTGTCAAAGAGATAACGAAAATCCACGAAAAAACCGAATTTTTCCGGTTAAAAGACGGCGTTTCGGGTGAAATAAAGGGCGAATACGTACTCATAATAGAGCCGCCTGAAATTACCGAACCCGACCAAGAGCTTTCTGCGGAAGAAGAGATCAAAGCTTTGATAAACGCCGGAATCGATAAAAAAGAAGCGCTTAAAACGGTGGCGAGAAAAAGAAATTTGCCTAAGTCTTCGCTTTATAAATATACAATAGATAATTAAAATAATTTTTTACTTTGTCGTTGACTTATTTATTAGGGTGTTCTCGGCGACTGATAATAGACATAAAAACGCCGTAAAATCTGAACTTTTACAGATTTTACGGCGTTATTTTTTTGATATTTCCCTTTTTAAGTTTTATCTTTAAGACTGTTTCCAAGATAAGTTCCGAAACCTGACGGGGCTTTTCTCTTTTCTTCTATAAATCCGCTGCCGCGAGAAGGTTTTTTATTGTATCTTCCGCCTTTTTCTTTTCTGCCGCCCTTTTCGCGCTGGCTTCTTTGTCCCATTTTATAAGGCTTGGAGTCGGCAATAAGGTCGTTTGGCGTTATAATCACAAATCTCATCGGTTCTTTTCCGGAACTTGACGTTTTCACCGTCGCGCTTTCCGCAAGCGCAGTATGAATTATTCTTCTCTCGTACGCAGACATCGGTTCGAGATAAATTTCTCTTTTCATATCCGCGGCTTTCGCTTCCAGCCTATGCGCGAGACTTATAAGCGTATCTTCGCGCTTTTCACGATAATTCTCGCAATCGACGACGACCTTTTTGTACTGTTTCTCGCCGATATTCGCAACCGCTCCGGCTAATGTCTGCAATGCGTCCAACACCTCTCCGCGATAGCCGATGGCTGCCGCAGAATCGTCGGTTATTAAGAGGAGTTTGTTCTCTTCTCCGTCTTCGGTTACTTTGGCGTTTATATCGAGGAAATCGAGAACTTTCTCTAAAAATTCCGCAGCCCTCTTTACGCCCGTTTGTTTTTTCTTTACTTCTACAACCGCTTCTTTCTTTACCTTGCCGAAAAGTCCTTTAATCGGTTCTTCTAAAACCTTTATTTCGGCGTTCTCGGCGGAGATATTCAATTCCGCCAACCCTTTTTCGGTCGCTTCTTCGACCGTCTTACCTGTGAATTGCATTTTTGCTTACTCCTTACGCCATAAGGCTATACTTTACTTTAACCTGCCGCGCGGCTTTTTCTTTTTATCCGCAAGTCCGGATAAAAAGTCCGCTTCCGGCGGTTGATTTTTCTTGTTATTTGCTTTCTTGTCTTTTTGGGGATTTTCCTCTTTGGGCGGATTATAAACCCTGCCGCGAATAACGTCGTCGCCTTCTACAGGTTTATTGTACTTCATATCCGCCAACTTGTTTATAATAACCGTAGTCAAAAGACTTATAAGCGTGCTTACAATAATGTAAATGGAGAACGCCGCGGTATAGAAAAATGCAAATATCGCCATCATTATCGGCATCATCCAGGTCATTATCTTCTGCGTCTGCGCGCCCTGTCCGTCTACGGTCTGAAGTTCCATCTGCGCTTTTTGACTCTTCTTATTCAAAAGCTGCATCCCCAAAGACGAAAGCGCGGTAAGCGCGACGAGGATAAATAAACCGTTAGGCGCGGTCGTTTCGTCAGCCAAGTCTTTGATAAGCAGTTGATACTTTTCCGCATTCATGGTGCTGGCTTCGCCATCGTAACTGTAAGTTCCCTTAAAATTATCCCAATCCTTTTCGACGGGATGCCTAAACGCGCTGTCCGAGACCCAAATGTTCTTTACCCAAAGGAATTTGGATCCGTTGTTATAGAAAGTTTCCGCCGCCATCTCGCTGGCTATTTCCATGAGAAACTCGGCTTCGGTAGCGTCCGGGTTTTCCTCTTTATATGCCGTAAAATCTTTTTCTTTTCTTTTACTCTCTTCTACTTTCTGCCCGTCAGCGTCGTACTTGCCGGAAAGAATAAGATAGTTATTGCTTTCTTCTTTAATATCGGTATCGTACAGCGCGCCGCTTATTGCGTAGTACTCTTCGCCCAAAAACGAATAGTTGCCGTTATCTACCGTGAAAAATCTCTTGTATTCGGCGTATCCGCCGTCCGTACTTACCTTATAATAAAAAGATTCTCCGCTCCTGCCTTTTTCTACTTTTAACGTATGGCCGGTAAGTTGCTTCTCGGCAGAACCTTCTTCTTCGCTTACTAAATCTGCAATCGCTTTATCGTTAAAAGTTATATTGCCGTCTTCATCGTAGTAAATATACTCCATATCTGTTTGGAATCCGGTATAAATAACTTCGTTATAAGAATTAGCCATTTCGTAAAAATATATTCGGTTCTGATACTTGGAATAATCATTAAATGCGCTAATCGCCACGATAAAAATTACCAAAGAGACGATAGTCGGCAGGCATGCCCCGAACATAGAGTAGCCGTTCTTCTTATATAACGCCATCATTTTCTGGTTATACAGATTTTTGTTGTCGGCGTACTGTTTCTGAAGTTTTTCGAGTTCCGGACGCATCTGTTCCATTTTGATGGAATTTCTGCGCATAGAAAATCTCGACATAAAATCGAACGGCAAAGTGATGAGTTTAAGGATAACGGTAAAAAGGACCACTCCCGCCGCAACGGAAGAAGTCAATCCGACCAACCAAAATATTAAGCTTGCAAGCCCGCCCGAAGTGGGCTCCGCGAAATTTATGATAGTAAACATTTATATTCCTTTAATACACCCATTTTACCAGACTTTTTTTATCGGGAACCTTGTCAAAACCGCCCTTAGACCACGGATTGCAGCGTAAAATACGCCAGACGCCGAGCGCGACTCCGATAAAAAATCCGTGTTTTAAAATAGCCTCCAAGGTATATTCCGAACAGGAAGGAACGTACCTGCAATCGCCTTTAGATAAAAATTTTTGGTAAAATCTTATGAGTTTAATACTTAAAAATTTTAACACTTTACAAATCCGTTTTAATAAAGCCGCCTTTAACCAAGAGGTAATTCATATCCTTTTTAATTTTGTCGTAATCATACCCGTATTTAGCGGTTTTCTTCTGAGATCTTGTTATAGATTTTTCGGGCAAAGCGGTCGGTTTCATAGGCTTTGGGATAAAAACAAAAAAGAAGTTTTCCCGTATATCTCGCGAAAAACTTCTGAAAGACTCCCGTAAAATACGTTTTAATCTGTTTCTGACGACGCTTTTCCCGTGTTTTTTGCCGACGGAAAAGCCGACTTTTAATTCGTCGGAGGGGACGAAACAAACGCTTAACGTTTCCGCGTAAATTCTTTTACCCTTTTTAAAAACAAGATTGAAATCTTTTTCTTTTTTTAACCTGTAGTCGTAGGCCATTGCGTTTTACGCGGAAAGTTTATGACGACCTTTATTGCGGCGACGTTTAATAACGTTTCTGCCGGATTTGGTTCTCATTCTTTTTCTGAACCCGTGAACTTTACTTCTCTGTCTCTTTTTCGGTTGATATGTCTGTTTCATATAGGTTTCTCCTTAATTTCTTGATGCAGTATTACTATTTTATAGATTTTTCGTATATTTGTCAAGCGGTTTATGGCGCACTTAATCAATTATATGTTTATCCTTACCGGCAGAACGAGGTATATAAATTCGTTTTTCTGCGCCGGTGTGATGATGCAAGGATCTATCGGCGAATTAAAATTAAAACTTACGTGCGAATCCTTTATGATTTTAAGGTATTCCGTAAGATATTTGCCGTTAAACGCGATGACCAGATCTTTACCTTTAAGGGTGATGGGAACGTTTTCCGTAACGTAACCTATTTCCGACTTTGAAGAAACGGTCATAACGTCCTCTTTTATTTCGAATTTGACAATATTATAACGGTCGTTTTTGGCGACTATGGTCGCCCTCTCGAGGCTACCTAACATAGCGTCTTTATTTACGGTAACCACGTTCTCGAAAGAAGTCGGCAAAATGTGCGAATATTTCACGAATTCGCCCTCTATAAGCCTCGAATAAACTTCGGTATCCTCAACCTGTAAATAAAGGGTGTTTTTCTGAAGCCTGACCTTTACGGTTTCACCCTCTTTTTCTATGACTCTTATTATTTCGTTCAAAGTCCTCGCCGGAATAATCGCCTTAAAATTTCCGCTGCCCTTTACTTCTTTTTTGACGACGCTCATTCTGAACCCGTCTAACGCGACGGCGGTAAGGGTATCGCCTTCAACCTCGAAAAGCACGCCCTTCAATATAGGACGGGAATCGTCCGCAGAGCAGGCAAGAACGGTCTTTTCCACAACGTCTTTAAGTTCCTCGGCTTTAAGTTCGAAGAAGTTTTCGTCGTCGTCTTTTTTAATAACGGGGTAACTCTCAACGGGGTAGACCTGAAGTTCGGATTCCGAATCGGAATACTTTATCTGAAGTTGACCGTCGTAAAGACGGGAAAGTTCGATCTGTTCTTTTTCGAGTTTTTTAACGAAGTCTATAAAATATCTGCCGACGACGACCGCTTCGCCGTCCATAAGGACTTCGGCTTTAATGGTTTTAGAAATCGTCAATTCGGTATCGGTGGCGGTAACGGTGAGTTTATCTCCTTCCGCCTTAATTTTAATACCTTCAAGGACTGGGTTCGGCGTTTTAGCCGGAAGCGCTTTACTTACCTTTAAAACCGCGTCAGAAAGATCTAATCCGTCGCAAATAAGTTTCATAGAAAATCTCCGTAAAAAATATATAGACTTTTCGCCTACCTATAAAATTATATAATAAAACGAAAAAAAAATCAAGGGAAAAACGTAATGTTCCCCCGTATTATTTATCACACGCAAAACGGCTGTGTAATTTTATAAAAAATAAGCGGGCCTATAAGCCGAGTTCTGTCGAGTGCTGCCATTTATCTACGAGTAACGTCTCCGTTACCCCCCAGCGATATTTTAATGAACCGTTTCGGCGGAACTCCCAAAGAAACGGCTCGTCAATCTTGCGTCGGGTGGGGTTTACACAGCCCCTCTCGTTACCGAGAGGGCGGTGGGCTCTTACCCCGCCTTTTCACCCTTACCGAAAATTCGGCGGTAATTTTCTGTTGCACTTTCCTTAAAGTCGCCTTCACCGGGATTTCTCCGGCACCCTGTTCCTGAAACGCTCGGACTTTCCTCGTAAACGGTTTCTCTCCGTTTCCGCGGCAGCACGGCCCGCTTAAAATTATTATATAACTTTTTATAGGTTTTGTAAACCTAATAAAAAAAGCGAGAGAAAAAATCTCTCGCTTTTGACAAAATTTCCGATAATAAAATTATCTCTTACTAAACTGCGGTGCGCGACGCGCTTTCTTCAAGCCGTACTTCTTTCTTTCCTTCATCCTGGAATCTCTGGTGAGGAATCCCGCTTTTTTCAGTTCTGCACGGGAATTTTCTTCGGCAAGTAAAAGCGCCCTCGATATACCGTGGCGAATTGCGCCTGCCTGACCGGTCAGTCCGCCGCCTTTGACGTTTATCAATACGTCGTACTTTGCGCCGACCTGTAAAAGTTCTAACGGCTGTTTAACGATAAACTTTAACGTGTCGGATCCGAAATATTCGTCCAAGGTTTTGCCGTTTATTACGATCGTGCCGTCGCCTGCCGGAATAAGCCTTACTCTCGCAATGGCTTTCTTTCTTCTACCGGTTCCCCAATACTGAAGTTTCTTTTTAGATGTTGTTTTAGCCATAACTATTCCCCTTTAATTAAGTTTAAGCGGTTCGGGTTTCTGCGCTTCCTGATTGTGTTCCGGACCTTTATATACTTTAAGTTTCTTGATCATTTTGCGACCTAAACTGTTTTTCGGAAGCATCCCTTTTACCGCTTCGTACACCGCGACGTCGGACTTTTCCTTCATAAGAGTTTTATATTGAATCTCTTTAAGTCCTCCGATGTGGCCCGTGTGATATCTGTAATATTTCTTTTCCAACTTCTTTCCCGTCAAAACTACTTTATCGGTATTGATGATAATAACGTAGTCGCCGGTGTCGACGTTAGGCGTGAAAATAGGTTTGTTTTTTCCGCGAAGAACGGCTGCTACTTTAGACGCAAGTCTACCGAGAGCCACGCCTTCGGCGTCCACAACGTACCATTTTCTCACAACGTCGGTATTTTTTGCCATATACGTTCTCATGGTTTTTTCTCCTATATTTAATAAGTAATCTCGGAAATCTCCGCGTTTCACGACGACGCGACGGAAGGGCTAATTCCGTAATATCCCGATTTTACGCTTATTTATATTAAATTATTATACCCTCAAAAGTCAAGCGTTTTTTATATATTTTCGCACTTTTTTGCTTTTTTAGAAATAAACTTTTTCACTCACACTATATATTGTATAAGAAAAAATTTCAGCCACAATTTCAGACGAATATAATTTCCTTATTTTCGTTTTTGGCGTAATTTACCGTAAAATAAGTGCCTCCCTTATTTTCTCTGATATATGCGACTAAGACGGAACTGTTATTAACCATATATACGTTTCTGTCGAGCATACAATTTTTAGTATAGTTTAAAGATATCAAAACTTTATCGTCCGAAATTTTCAGCATTTCCGTATATTCTGTTTTAGACGATTCGGAAAACTTTAACGATTGATCGAGGCAAGGAATACACGCAATGATTTTAATATCGTATTTATTTCTTAATTCGGACAGAATATTAAAACACAACGTGTCGAACCCTATCGCCATGCCCACTAAAAACGTATCGAAACCCCTTTCTATTAAAGATAAAAAAGTTTTTTCGACAATATCTTTATTTATTCCGTAGCTTAAATTTCTATGACCGGATACGGCTACCGTTTTATTTTTATTTGTCTTAATTTTTGGTAAGAATATCGGTTTAACTTGTTTCATAAAGGATTTTTTTTGATTTTAGCGTTTGTTCTCGGGAATAAATCGGGAGTATTTTTTTCTTTTACTATTTCTATTATAGATCTTTTTTCGTCGTTTAAGGTAAATTCTTTTACGGTATTTATTCTGCCGCCTAAAACTTTTACCGCGTTTTCCGCTTCTTTAATTTCTTCCTCCGAATTTCCTTTATAGGCGATAAACTTTCCGCCGATTTTAACAAAAGGTAAGCAAAGTTCCGTTAAAACGTTAAGCCGCGCTACCGCCCTTGCCGTAACCGTGTCGAATTTTTCGCGAAAATTTTCGTTTTTAGAAAGTTCTTCAGCCCTCGCATTGACTACCGTAACGGAATTAAGTTTCAATAAATCTGTTACCGCTTTTAAGAATACGCATTTTTTCCCCGTCGCTTCTATTAAAGTAAACCTCTTTTTCGGATAAATTATTTTAAGAGGCAAGGCGGGAAAACCTCCGCCGGAACCTATATCCAAAATATTATCCCCGAATATTAAATCTTTTCCCGATAAACTGTCTATAAAGTGTTTTACAAAAACATCTTTTTTTTCGGTAATAGCGGTTATATTGAATCTTGAATTATATTCAATAAGTATATCGTAATATTTTTCAAAATCTTCGTTGATTTCATCGGAAAAATCATATCCGTAACTTTTAAATAATTCCTTCATAAAATTTATTTTAACATATTTTATATTTTTCCACAATTAAAATTTTATCAACTTTTATTTATTAACGTTGTAGATTTTTTTGTTAACATATTTTAAAAAAATAATTTATCAAAAAAATTTTTATTATTTTGCGCAAAGATAATTTTAACTTATTAACGTTACTAAATTTATTCAACAATTTATAAACAGAAAATCCAACAACGATTTTATCAGGTAAAATATAACTTTTCAAAACAACTCAACAATACTGACACGAAATACTAATACTAATAATTTAAATTTAAAATAAAAATAAAAAAACCTATAACCTATCCTATTGATTTTCCGAAAAAATTTGGTATAATGTAAGCGAGAAAATTTATAAGAGTTTTCAAAAACAGTAATTTATTTTCATAGTTTAAACATAAACAAATATAACCGTGCAACTTTAGATGGTTTACAGTTGAATAGCATTTTAGATGACGTCAGACAATCTGTATAACAATTTTATAACAAAAATTAAATTCAGGAGATAAATATGCAAAAAGTAAGAACAAGATTCGCTCCAAGTCCTACCGGATATCTACATATCGGCGGACTAAGAACCGCTCTTTACGGTTTTTTATTTGCTAAAAAGAACGGCGGTGATTTTATTTTAAGAATAGAAGATACGGATACGGCAAGGTACGTAGACGGTTCCGTTCAAATTATTTACGATACTCTTCGCGATTCAAAGATTATGTATGATGAAGGTCCGGATATCGGAGGAAATTACGGTCCTTACGTTCAGAGTGAGAGAAAACAAATCTATTTGGATTATGCAAAGAAACTTATAGATTTAGGCGGCGCATACTATTGTTTTTGTGCGCCGGAACGTATAGAAACCCTTCGCGATAAAGAAGGTAACCTTCGTTATGATAAGCACTGTCTGAAACTTTCCAAAGAAGAAATAGAGAAAAATTTAAAAAACGGCGTGCCATACGTTATAAGGCAGAATATTCCGGAGAAAGGTGTCGGAACTTATCACGATCTTGTCTATGGAGATATTTCCGTGGATTATAAGGATATCGAAGACGGAATTTTAATTAAAAGCGACGGTATGCCAACCTATAATTTTGCAAACGTTATAGACGATCACCTTATGGGTATAACCCACGTTATCCGTGGTACTGAATATTTATCTTCTACACCTAAATATAACTTAATGTACGACGCCTTCGGTTGGGAAAGACCTACTTATATTCATTTACCACCGATAATGAAAGACGCGTCTCATAAATTATCCAAACGCAACGGAGACGCAAGTTACGAAGATTTTGTAAATAAAGGATACGTTAAAGAAGCAATTGTAAATT
>CAJOMM010000003.1 GCA_905235765.1 uncultured Clostridia bacterium | reverse complement strand
TCCACGGCAAGGCTTTTTTAAATTTGCTTTAATTACTCTGCTACGACGGTAGCGCCTGCTTCTTTGAAGCGCGCGATCATCTTGTCAGCTTCTTCTTTGGTAGCGTTTTCTTTGATTACGCCCTTAGCTTCAACCAAAGCTTTCGCTTCGCCGAGACCTAAAGTGGTGAATTCACGAACCGCTTTGATAACGTCGATCTTCTTGTCGCCGATTTCTTTGATGGAAACTTTGAATTCGGTCTTTTCTTCTTCAGCCGGAGCCGCCGCGCCACCTGCTACGGGAGCCGCTGCAACCGCTACGGGAGCCGCCGCGCTTACGCCGAATTCTTCTTCCAAAGCCTTAACGAGTTCGTTAAGTTCCAAAACCGTCATACCCTTTACTTCTTCTAAAATTTTCTGAATATCTGCCATTTTTTTATTCCTCCGAATTTATTTTATATTTTTTAATTTTTTATAGTTTTTCGACTTAGTTTGCCTTCTTTTCCGCAACAGCGTTGAGGGCGATGACCAAACCTCTGGGAATAGCCGAAAGGACACCCACGAAGTTGGATATTGGCGCTTGCAGAGAACCGAGCATTTTGGCAACGAGTTCTTCTTTGCTGGGCATAGACGCCAAGGCTTTTACGCCCTTTACGTCTACCTTATTGCCTTCTACGTAAGCGCATTTTACCGAAAGTTTCGTATCATACTTTTTAGCCGCTTCTATAACGATTTTTGCCGCAGACGTTTCGTCATGTCCGAACGCAACGGAAGTCGGGCCGTTCAACTCATCGTCGAAATCGGTTACGCCGAGGTCGTTAAAAGCGCGTCTTATAAGCGTGTTTTTAAGCACTTTATACTCAACTTGCTTGCTCAGAAATTCTTTACGGAGTTCGGTATCTTCCGCAACGGTTAAGCCCAAAGATTTAACGAATACAACCGACTTGGAATTCTGAATTTTTTCTTTGATTTCTTCTACTACTTGTTTTTTCGCTTCAAAATTTGCCGACATTACTTTACCTCCTTTTTTGATTTGAAAAAGCCCTCGTTTCCGAAACGGAAACGAGGGCGCGATAAAATAATCGTTTTCTCTGTTTTTCCGCCTCGGCTGGTTTTGGCATAGCCAAATTATACACCTGCTGTCTCGGGCTATTTAATTTTTACTTTCTTATTATATCACCGGTAAAAACTATTGTCAACTAAATTTTAGCGGCAATTTTTACACCGGGTCCCATCGTGCTGGCAAGAGATACGCTGCGGATATAAAGACCTTTCGCCGCCGCAGGTTTTGCCTTTATTATGGCTTCCATAAGCGCGTCGTAGTTTTCTTTTATCTTTTCTACGCCGAAACTCTTTTTACCGATAGCGCAATGTATGATAGCGTTTTTATCGAGTCTGTATTCGACCTTACCTGCTTTGGTATCTTTAATCGCTTTCGCAACGTCCATGGTTACCGTGCCGGATTTCGGGTTAGGCATTAAGCCCTTAGGTCCTAAAACCTTACCTATCCTACCGACAAGTCCCATCATATCGGGAGTGGTGATAATTACGTCGTAATCGAACCAGTTCTCCGTCTGAATCTTCTGGATCATATCCTCCGCACCAACGAAGTCGGCGCCTGCCGCTTTCGCTTCGTCCGCCTTGTCGCCTTTTGCGAGAACCAAAACTTTTACGTCTTTACCGGTTCCGTTCGGAAGAACGATAACGCCTCTGACCTGTTGATCCGCTTGTTTGGGGTCTACGCCCAAACGAACGTGAAGTTCTATCGTTTCGTCAAACTTGGCTTTCGCCCCGTCGAGAACGAGACCTATTCCTTCGCTTGCGTCGTAAAGTTTTGCTTTATCGATGTTTTTTGCGCTTTCTGTATATTTCTTTCCGTGTTTCATTTAATAACCTCCCGTGGTACTTTCGGGGAATACCCCTCCCACGCTAAAATCAGTCTACGACTTCTACGCCCATACTTCTCGCCGTGCCGGCAATCATGCTTGCCGCCGCTTCCAAAGTGTTGGCGTTCAAATCGGGCATTTTGAGTTTTGCTATCTCTTCGACTTGAGACTTCGTTATCTTTGCAACCTTCGTCTTGTTGGGAACAGCACTGCCGGATTCTATCTTCGCCGCCTTTTTGATAAGAACGGGCGCCGGCGGAGTTTTAAGTACGAAAGTAAAAGAACGATCCTGATAAATCGTCATAACGACGGGGATTATAAGTCCTGCCTGATCCGCCGTTTTCGCGTTAAACTCTTTGGTAAATCCGGGAATATTTATTCCGTGAGGTCCCAAAGTCGAACCTACGGGCGGACCCGGGGTCGCCTTGCCTGCCGGTAATTGCAGTTTAACTATTGCCGTTACTTTTTTAGCCATAAAAAACCTCCAATCTGTGGTTATAGCGTTACGATAGTGTGAAAAATTTACCGCAACTCCCACTATATAAAGGCGAATATCGCCTGTATATCATCTTTATTTACGCCTGAGCGTTATCCTCGGCGTTTATCTTTTTAACCTGTACAAAGTCCACTTCTACGTCGGTACTTCTGCCGAACATTAAAACGTTTACCATTACCTTTTGTTGCGAACGGTTCAAGGAAACGACTTTGCCCGTAAACGATTCCAACGCGCCGGAAACGATCTGAACGTCGTCTCCCACTTCGAAATCCACGTTTACTGCGACCTTGACAAGCCCTATCCTCATAACTTCGTCGTCCGAAAGTGGCATAGGTCTACCCTGCGGCCCTACGAATCCCGTAACGCCCCTCGTATTAGTAACGAGATACCATATTTCGTTGGTATATATCATTTTGACGAAAACGTAGCACGGAAATTTCTTTCTTTCCACTACTTTTTTCTTTCCGTTGGCTTTTTCTTCCAAGGTCTCTTCCGTAGGAATCTGAATTTCGCCTATCTTATCCTGAAGATTGTTGTTCTCGATAAGTTTTTCAAGCGAATCTTTTACCATCGTCTCGTAACCGGAATAGGTATGGATGACGTACCACTTTGCTTCTTCTAACCCCATCAGTAACTCCTTATGCTCTGGGGGCTACAAGATTAAGCAACTGCCCCAAACCGAAATCGAAAGCGGTTATCACTACCAAAAACACCAAAACTATGACCAAAACGACGCCCGTATTTTTTACGACCTTTGAAAAAGAAGGCCAGGTAACCTTTTTGAGTTCGGAAAAAATGTCCTTTATCTTTCCGCCCAAACGCTTAAAAAATCCCGGCTTATCGCTTTTTTTCTTGGACTTTTTGAGATTTTCCTGTTCTCTTTGTTTTTTTGCTTCTTCCGTCGTAGCGGTGAAGCCGTCTTCACTTGATTTGAGTTTTTCCATTACAACTCCCCTTATATTACAGAAATCTTATTTGGATTCTTTATGAACGGTATGCTTTTTGCAGAATTTACAATATTTTGTAATTTCAATCCTTTCCGCGTCGTTCTTTTTATTTTTATAAGTATCGTAATTCCTCTGTTTACATTCCGTACAAGCCAAAGTAATCTTGCTTCTTGCGCCTTTTGCTGCCATAATGCACCTTCCGAACATGAAAAAATTAACACCCCGAATCCGAGATGCTAATGTAGTTTATCATATATCTTAGTCGTTGTCAAGTCTTTTTATCCGTTTTTTAAAATTATTCGTTTACTTTCCGGAATCGTCAGAAATTCTCCTATCGGAGAATAAATATCGGCGGTTTCCATTATTTCCGAAAGGCGTTTTTGTTTCAATACGGCGACGGAATTTTCTCCGTCGAAAATTTCCGCTTCGTTTAGAACGTTTCCGTCCATCATACCCATTACGGTCTTTACGGTCGCGCTTTTATCTACGGCGAATCGTTGCACTCTGACGCCGTGTTTCAAGTTTTCCGTATTAAGTGCGGAATAAATCTTTACGAACTCGTTTTCAGGCTTTCTTCTCGCCGCGCCGAAAAAAACGAACGCCGAGAAAAAAAGCAGCGAAAGGTTTACGCTATAAAACGCCGTCAGTATAAACATTATAAATAATAACAGCGATAATATAATTCCCGTCGCCCGACAAATCTTAAACGCCTTTTTCTCACCGAATTTCATACCGAGAACGGAATAAATTATTCTGCCGCCGTCCAGTGGATACGCCGGAATAAAATTCACCGCCGCAAGCGTAAAATTGGCTTCGGCGGCGATATCCGTGTAAGCGTAGGTTTCGGGAAACAACCACCAGGTCGCCACAAAAAACAACCCGAGCGCGAGATTTGTAAAAGGTCCCGCAAGCGCGATAGCCGCTTGGTCGCGCAATTTCAGGTCTTTAACGTTTCCCGTTACCACGGCGCCGAAAGGCATAAGAATAATTTTATTGAGCCTATATCCGCGCTTTGCCGCCGCCAAAGAATGTCCGAATTCATGTATGACGGCGGTGAGTGTGTAAACTATAAATACCGTAATTCTTCCCGTTAAAGCGTAATACACGCCGAACAGGAAGAACAGCGGATGTACGTCAAAACCTATACCTCCCATATAACGGCGCCGTTTTCTACGGAATAACCCGTTATAAGATTGCCGTCGCCCGACTTGAAACACATTTTAAGACTTTCCGCCTCGACGTAGCCCACGGGGATATTCCCGAAAACCTTGTCTCCGATATTTGCGTAAGCGTATTTAAGTCCCGAAAACACGGAAATGAAGTTATCGCTTATCTTTATTTCCATATCGTAAAGCCCGCTTTCCGTTTTGGTTACGGAAACAACTTCGCCGTCCAAGGGGGAATAAACGGAACCGCTTCCGCCGTAATTCAAGTATCCGTTTTCAACGGTAAAATCCGAAGAAACGCCGAAACTCATAACGGGAGCGTAATCGTTGTAATTTTTAACGACCGTTTCCGTTTTTGCGCTCGTCCCGAAAACGCTTTTCATAAACGCGTTTATCGCGCTGTCTTCATATAGAAAGTTGGTCAAGAAGATGGTTGCCGTAAGAACGCCAATCAACGCGAGTTCCACCGCGATGACCGAAAAGCCGAATTTCTTCTTTTTCTTCGGCTGAGTTTTTACGCTGGCGGTGGAAAATTCTTCCGTGGAAACGGGTAAAACGGGCTCATCTTCGACTATAGGAGCGGCGTTTTCCGCTTCTACGGAATTTACTTTTTCTAAGAGCAATTCTTTTACTTGTTCGGGCGAAACGTTATCGCGTTTCTTTTTTAAACGTTTTTTCTTAGCAGGCTTAAAAGTAACGTTACAAGTGTTTACGGGTATCTCCAACATAGAAGCGTATTGCAGTTTTTCGTTCATAAAAGTTCTCCTTAAGAGTTTCTAAAAACTTTATATGCGCGAAAAAAATAAAATAGAACGCCTCTTGAGGGTGAATTTCCATCCTTTCGAGGCGTTTCGACTTATAAATATACCTTCTCCTAAAAAGCGAGGAGATAATCTATTATTATTGCTTTTGAATTTATTTTATTTTAACGGATTTTATAACCGCGGCGACCGAACCGTTTTGCACGTTCGGAACGTACACCGTTTTGCGATTATAGTCTACGAGTTGATCTCCTTCGGCGACGAATATCTTTTCACCGTTATACGTTTCTTCGTCTGAAGAATACCCTCTGTCGAACTCGCTCTCCGAAACGGCGTTAAAAGTAAGCCCGTAATTTTCCTGCGGCTTATTTTCGTCATATTCTCCGGTGAAGAAAACGACGTAAGAGCTGTAACGCGCAGAACTTTCGAACACGCTCGAAAGCGCGCTTAGCGCAGTAGCGTTTGCCGCAATCGAAGTGTCTATTGTCGCGAACACGCAGAAATACCCGTCGTAAGACGATATGGAAGAAGTGGGAATATAAAACGTACCTTTTCCGCTGTTTCTCGCATCGCTGCTGGTTTTATAAGTATTCGACCCGGAAGAAGCGTACCAACTGTGCCACATACCGATAGAACCTTTAACGTTTTGAAGGTTAGAACCCGTAGTGCCGTTTTTTTCAAATTCACCGTAAATCTCGCTCGGAGTTTTGCCGTCCGGCAAAAGGTTCTGAGAAAGCGTCTCGCCGTCGAACTTAAAGTCGCCGACGTTTATTTGCGAACTCCTATCGGAAATCTTATAAAATACCGCCCCGTTGTAAAATCCCGAATCGGCGAGTTCCGTAAAGTAGTCTACCGTTTTGGGTGCGAGGTGCCGATAAAGATCCACAGTTATCTTGACGTCTTTTTCTTCATAAAAAACGGAATCGGAATAATTATACAGCTGAACGGTTATTTCCATTTTCTTAATATCTTCGCAAGCGGCGAAGGAGGTAGCGGTAAGAGCGAGCATAACGCACGCAAAAAAGTTTACCATAAACTTAAATATTTTTTTCATAATACGCTCCGTATTTTACACGTTAGTAAAATTTTACCAGTAAATTAGTAAAAAGTCAATCAAAGATAACAATTAAAAATAATAAACGCTGTTTTTTTATGGCAAAGGCATAATACGCTTGTAAAAAAAACAAAAAAATGGTAGAATTATAAATTAAAGGAGATTTATGGCTTTACTTGAAGTAAAAAACGTTTCTTTTTCGTACGGCAACGATAAAAATGCGCTAAGCGACGTAAGTTTCAACGCGGAAAGCGGAGAATTTATTGCGATAATCGGACACAACGGCAGCGGCAAGTCCACTCTCGCAAGGATTTTGAACGCCCTTTTGACGCCTACTTGCGGCTCGGTTACCGTAGACGGATATTCTTCTGACGACAAAAAATCTCTGTTTGAAATAAGAAAACGCGTAGGCGTGGTATTTCAGAATCCGGACAACCAACTTATAGCCTCCATCGTAGAAGACGACGTGGCGTTCGGTCCGGAAAACGTGGGAATACCGAGAAAAGAGATAGGCGAAAGAATAGACTTTGCGCTCCAAGCCGTGGGCATGACGGAACATAGGTATTCCACGCCGTCCCGTCTTTCGGGCGGACAAAAACAAAGAATCGCTATCGCCGGCGTGCTTGCGCTTAAACCGAAAATTCTGGTGCTCGACGAATCGACCGCCATGCTCGACCCGGCAGGCAGAAAAGAAATAGCCGACGTTCTTACAAAACTGAATCGCGAAGGCGTTACGATTATAACTATCACGCATTACATGGACGAAGTGTTGAA
Organism: uncultured Clostridia bacterium; assembly: GCA_905235765.1. GTDB lineage: Bacteria > Bacillota > Clostridia > Christensenellales > Borkfalkiaceae > UBA1259. The sequence goes on along the minus strand of CAJOMM010000003.1, from coordinate 29,500 downwards.
CGCCGACAAAGTGCTGGTCATGAATAACGGCAAAATTATAAAAGTCGGCGCGCCGAAAGAAATATTCTCCGACCGCGACGCTTTGAAAACCGCCGGGCTTTCCGTTCCTTTTCCGACGGAAATATCCGACAGATTAAGAGAAAACGGCGTTCCGATAGGCGAAGTCTTTACCGCGGAGGACTTGGGGGTGGCGTTATGCGAATAGTTGCCGAAAACCTCAGCTATTATTACGGCGGAAAGGACAAAAACTTAAACGTAAAAGCGCTGGACGGCGTAAGTCTTACCATCGAAGAAGGAGATTTTTTCGGAATCATCGGTAAAACAGGCAGCGGTAAATCCACCTTCGTTCAGCACCTCAACGGGCTTATAAAAGTGCAGAAAGATTCGGGAAAACTTTACGTCGGAGACTTCGATCTAACCGATAAAAACTGCGATTTTAAGACGCTGCGCTCTAAAATAGGCATGGTGTTCCAATATCCCGAATACCAACTTTTCGCAGAAACCGTAAAAGACGACGTGGCGTTCGGACTTAAAAATTTCCACAGCGACCTATCCGAAGCCCGTACGGAAGAACTCGTAAAAGAGGCGTTATCCGCCGTCGGACTGAATTATTCGGAAATAAAAGACAAGTCCCCTTTCGACCTCTCCGGCGGACAAAAACGCCGCGTGGCGATAGCAGGGGTTATAGTTTCAAAGCCCGAAGTTTTGGTCTTAGACGAACCGGCGGCAGGACTCGACCCGAAAGGTAAAGAAGAGTTCTTACGTTTACTTAAAAATTTCCACAGCACGTTTGCAAAAACCGTGGTGATAGTATCGCACGATATGGATCTCGTCGCCGAATATTGTAACAATGTCGCAGTGTTTAAGGACGGCAAAATCACCGCCGCCGGCACGCCTGAAAAAATATTTTCCGATTACGAAAACATAAAAGATTGCGGACTCGGACTTCCGACTACGGCTATCGCGCTCAAAATACTTAACGAACACGGGATAAAAATAGACTGCAATCTCGACTCTAATTCCTTCGTAAACGCGCTAACGGAATACTTTAAGGGGGTAAAACAATGAGAGATGTTTCTTTCGGAAGTTATTACCCTTCGAACTCTTTCGTGCATAAAATGGACGCGCGCGTAAAGATTCTACTAACGATAGCGTACATCGTGGCTGTTTTTTTGGTACAGAGTTTTCATTTTTTGGGATTTGCCGCCTGCGGCTTTTTTATCGCATTATCTATCGTAATCGCTAAGATACCGTTCGTTAAAGTTCTAAAAAGTATGCGCACCATACTGTTTTTCGTAATTTTTTCCGCCGTTCTTCAAATATTTTTCAATAAAAACGGAACTCCGCTATGGGAAAACGGATTTATCACGAATATAGGGCTTTTAAACGCGGCGTTTATTATTGTAAGAATAACGTTGGTAGTAGTAGGGGCTTCCCTTCTGACTTTCACGACTACCCCGGTAGAACTTTCAGACGGAATAGAAAGTCTTTTGACTCCGCTTAAAATCATAAAATTTCCCGTGCACGAATTTGCGCTTATTATGAGTATCGCTTTGCGTTTTATTCCTACGCTCATCGAAGAAACGGACAGAATTATAAAAGCGCAAAAGGCGAGGGGCGCGGACTTTGAAAGCGGAAACCTCTTCAAACGGGTACGTGCTTTAATCCCCGTGCTTATTCCGCTACTCATCAGTTCCTTCCGCCGCGCGGACGAACTTGCCGACGCAATGGACGCAAGATGCTATTCCGGCAGTAAAAACCGCACGAAGTACAAAAAAATGAAGCTTTCTTACCGCGACCTTATCGGCGTACTTTTTATCGCAGGGCTGATAGTAGGCGTGGTATTCCTCAATAAATTTTATCTGGTTTTATCGGTGGCGGCATGAGAATTAAACTTACCGTATCGTACGACGGCTCGGAGTTTTGCGGCTGGCAAAGACAAAAAAACGGAGTTTCCGTTCAGGAAACGCTGGAAAACGCGCTATATTCTCTCACGGGCGAAAAAATAAAAGCAACCGCAAGCGGAAGAACCGACGCAGGCGTTCATGCGGCAGGACAGGTAGTTCATTTCGACACTCAATCGAAAATACCGCCGTCTAAATTTTATAAAGCGCTTAACGTACTACTCCCCGATTCCGTCAAGGTGTTAAAAAGCGAAGAAGCGCCTCAGTCTTTCAATGCGGTAAAAAGCGCGAAAAAAAAGACTTACAGGTACAGCCTTTATAATTCTGAAGTTCCGCTGCCGCTCAAAGAACGTTACGCGTATCGCATTTTCGGAAATTTTGACGTGGAAAAAATGAAAGCCGCCGCCTCCGTAATAGAGGGCACGCACGACTTCAAATGTTTTTCCGCTACAGGCGGAAGCGTAAAAACAACCACGAGAACGGTGTATAATATCACCGTGCAAGAAAACGGCGAAGATATAGAAGTAACCGTTACGGGCAACGGATTTTTATACAATATGGTAAGAATAATCGCCGGCACGTTAATCGCCGCAGGACAAGGCGATATAACCGAAACCGATATAAAAAAAGCGTTCGAAACGAACGCCCGTAACCTTTTGGGGAAAACGCTTCCGGCAAAAGGCTTGTGTTTATTAAACGTAGAATATACTTAAAACCGAAAACTTCAAAAAAGTTTTAATACCTTTCTATAAGCCGTATTTCAAACGGCTTTTTTGTTTTTAATAAGCTTAACTATCGAAGTAACCGCAATAAATATAACGGTTGCGCATACGTATCCGCCGAAATCTATCAGTACGTCTTTCACCTCCGCGCCGCGCGAAGATAAAAGTTGCAGGCTTTCGTCAATTACGGCGACGTATAATCCGTACTGTAACAATTGCAGATACCCCGTCGTTTTCGGAGCCGCTATAAGCGCGTAAAGTGCGCATACCTCAGCGCCCAAAACGAAGAACTCCGCTCCGTGCGCCAATTTTCTCAGCACGCCCGACGTTATAACGTCTTTGCCGAACACCGCGTCTAAAAAATCTTTCAGAAAGGCATGGGCGGCTTCAGACTCCGTGCTTGACGCATTTTCCGAAAGAAGAGAATTACCCCATATAAACCCAAGCGTCAAAAGAATAAGCGCGGCGATAATAACTGTAAAAACTCGTCTCTTTTTACTCATATCTCTTATATCTTACGCAAAGGCTTTTCAGTTTTTGCGCAATTTCATCAGAAAAATCCCCTTCGTTGAATTTTACCGCCCAATTTTTATCGGAAACGACGCCGGGGCGGTTTATCCTGCGGTCGGAACCGCACAATAGCACGTCCTGATACGGAATAATAAACGTATTTGCGGCGGAGTTCAAACCGAGAATAATTATTGCTTCTGCGAGTTGCTCGTCCGTTTCCGTGGGGATAGAAAGTCCGCACGCTTTAACGCTGTGTTTAACGCCTGTTTGTAAATTGTTTTTATCCCAATTATCGGCGTTTTTTATAAATCCGGCGAGAGTGTCGTTGTCGTGCGTTCCCGTGTAGCAAACGCAATTTTCCGAAATATTTTCCGGAAGATACGGATTATCCGATTCCCCGTTAAAAGCAAATTCCAAAACCGCCATACCGGGATAGCCCGTATATTTAAGTAATTTTTTAACGCCGTCGTCTATTATGCCGAGATCTTCCGCCACTATTTTACGCGCGTCGATTTTATCGTGCAGCGCAGAGAATAATTTTTCGGACGGAACGTCTACCCACTCGCCGTTTTTGGCGGTTGTCTCTCCGTATTTAATCTTATAAAACCTGTCAAGTCCCCTGAAATGGTCTATTCTAACGTAATCGAAAACGTCCAAAGCGTCGGATAGTCTTTTCCCCCACCACCTAAAACCGTCTTTTTCCAAAGCAGCGTAGTCGTAAACGGGATTTCCCCACAATTGCCCGTCGGCGGAAAAATAATCGGGCGGAACGCCTGCCACGGATACGGGACGGAAATTTTCGTCCAGGTCGAAAAATTCGGGGTTTTCCCAAACGTCTACGGAATCCTGCGCGACGTAAAGGGGAAGATCTCCTAAAATGCTTACCCCGTTAGCGTTTGCGTATTTTTTAAGGTTTTTCCATTGTTTTTCCGCCTGAAATTGTAAGAATAACCAAAAATCTATCTCGTTTTCGTAGGATTTTTTAAACTCTAAAAGTACGGCTTCGTCCTTTTCTCTGAAACCTTTTTCCCACTTGTAAAAGGGCTTTTGACCGTACGCGTTTTTGATAGCCATAAAAAGCGCGTATCCGTTATACTTACTCTGTTTTTTAAATCGCAAAAATTCTTTATCGCTTTTGTCGAACCTTGAAAACGCTTTATTAAGCAGCGGAAACTTTACCGAATCTAAAAAACCGTAATCGACCGAATCTCCTGAACTTAAAGAAAACTCCGCTTCCGTTTCGGTTATAAGCCCGTCTTTTATGAGAATATCAGGCGCAATAAAATAGGGGCTGAACGAATTTCCGCATACGGAAGAATAAGGAGAGTTGCCGAATCCCGTCTGAACGAGCGGCAAAATCTGCCAGACTTTCTGTCCGGCTTTTTTCAAAAAATCAACGAATTTATACGCGCTCTCTCCGAAATCGCCTATTCCGTATTTCCCGGGAAGAGAAAATACGGGCATCAAAATTCCGCTCTTTCTTTCCATACTTTTAAAAATAAGGGGCGGAAAATCCGCCCCGTTCAAGTTAAAAAATTATATATTGACTTCTTTCGGGCCCTACCGAAACGTATTTTATATTCGCGCCGGTAAGTTCCTCGATAAGCGCGATATAATCGAGTGCTTCTTTGGGAAGATCCTCTTTCTTTCTCGCGCCGCTTATGTCCTGTTTCCAGCCTTTTACTTTTACGTACACGGGCTTATATTTATCTAAATCCTGCGGAAACGGAAAATCGGTAGTTTTAACGCCGTCTTTTTCGTAGGCTACGCAGACTTCGAGTTCTTCCATACCGCTTAAAACGTCGAGTTTGGTGAGCGCGACCTCGTCTGCGCCCTGCATGCGTATACCGTATTTACTTGCCACCGCGTCGAAGGGTCCGACTCTTCTCGGTCTTCCGGTAGCCGCGCCGTATTCTCCGCCGGCTTTTCTCAATTCCTCAGCCTTTTCTCCGAGATATTCTACCGTAAACGGTCCTTCGCCAACGCAGGTGGAATAAGCTTTCATTATGCCTATCGAAAGATCCAGTTTGCGGTTGGGTATTCCGGCGCCGATAGGTCCGTACGCCGCAATGGAGTTTGACGAACTCGTGTACGGGTAAATGCCGAAATCTATGTCGCGAAGGGCACCGAGTTGCGCTTCGAACATTATTTTTTTACCGGCTTTCGCCTGCTCGTCTAAATACGACCCCACGTCGCATACGAAAGGTTTTACGATCTCGCCGTATTTTTCGAGATATTCGACTATGTCGTTTACCTTGACGGGTTCGGCGTTATAAACGTTATATATGGTCAGGTTTTCCCAGTCGACGATATCTTTAACGCGTTCTTTAAGCGCTTCCTGATCGAAAAGTTCGCCCATCCTTATCGACTTTTTGAGATATTTATCCCCGTAAGACGGCGCAATTCCGCGACGAGTTGAACCGAATTTTTTATCCGAAAGTCTCGTCTCTTCAAGACAGTCCCGAAGAACGTGATAGGGCATACAAATAGAGGCTTCCCGACTGATTTTAAGATTTGCGGGCGTAATTTTTATCCCTGCAGCAGTAAGCCTTCCCATCTCTTCGACGAGGTGTTTTATATCTACGACCATGCCGTTACCCATAACGTTTACGACGTCGTCGCGAAGTATACCTGACGGCAAAAGGTTTAATATAAACTTACCCTTTTCATTGATGACCGTATGTCCGGCGTTGTTGCCGCCCTGATAACGGACGACTATATCGTAATCGGAACTCAAAAGGTCAACCATCCTGCCTTTTCCTTCGTCCCCCCAGTTGATACCGGAAATTGCTGTTAACATATTATCTCCTTTTTTTTAAGAAACAAAACGTATTATGCCCCATTTTAACGGTTTTGTCAATAGTCTTGACTTTAGAATTTCTTATACTTTAAGTTAAAGCGAAAAACCGCCGTCAACGACGATTTCCGCGCCGGTAATAAAATCCGCCTTATCGCTCGCCAAAAAGAGGCAGAGTTCCGCAACGTCGGACGGTTTACCTATTCTTCCCAAAGGCGTGGAATTTTTAAGGTTGTTCATTTCCTCTTCGCTGAACCTTGCGTTCATCGGCGACTCTATAACGCCGGGGCAAACGCAGTTGACGGTGATACCCGAAGGTCCCAATTCTTTCGCGAGAGATTTCGCAAAGGCGGAAAGCGCAGATTTAGATGAAGAATATACGCTTTCCATAGCCGCGCCGACTTTTCCCCATACGGAAGTAATAAAAATAATCTTGCCGCTCTTATAGGATATCATAGACGGAAGAAGGTCTTTTACAATCGTAAAAGCCGACCTGAAATTGACGGCGAAAAGTTCGTCTAATTCTTTGGCGTCCGTTTCCTGCACAAGCTTATAAAGATCCGTTCCGGCGCAATGTACAAACGCACCGGCGCGCGGAAAGTTCTTTTTAAAATATTTCGTCAGAAGAATACGGTCTTCATCTCGTTTCAGATCCGCCCTGAACGGAAAAAACCGATCGGGAAATTTGTTTTTCAGCGCTTTTACGGAATTTTCGTCCGTGTTATATTGACCGACGACGAAATAACCGTCTCCGATAAACTTTTCGGCGATTGCGCCGCCGATAGCGCCGCTCGCGCCCGTTATCAAAACAGTTTTCAAAAGATTCACCCAAAAAAACACCTGCGAAAAGAACGAATTTCGCAGGTTATAATTTTAGCCCTTAACACGCTCCATATATTCGCCCGTTCTGGTGTCTACCCTTATAAGTTCACCCTCGTTAACGAACATAGGAACCTGTATTTTGGCGCCCGTTTCCAAAACCGCTTCTTTCGTCGCATTGGTAGCGGTGTTGCCCTTTACCGAAGGATCGGATTGCACTACGCGTAAAGTTACGAAATTTTCACATTCCACGGAGAACGCCGCACCCTTATAAAATTTGACTACTACGGGGTCGTTCTCTTTGATGTACTGTAAAGCGTCTTCTACCTGTTCGTAGTTAAGCGGCGTAAGATTGAATTCCTGATCCATAAAGTAATAGAGTTCGCCGTCATTATAAGAATAGGTCATATTCTTGGTTTCGATGTGCGCTTCCTGCACTTTTTCCGTGGGGTTCCAGGTTTTTTCCAAAACCGATCCCGTAACTACGTTCTTCATTTTGGTTCTCACGAACGCCGCGCCCTTTCCGGGTTTAACGTGTTGAAAGTCCACTATGGTATAGATCTGACTTTCATACTCGAAAGTAACGCCTTTTCTGAATTCTCCTGCTGAAATCATAATTGTTTTCTCCTTAATTTTTGCCTTTATTTTTTCTTTTTATTTTGTCTTAATTATTTTGAGTTTTTTGTCGTCCGTAAAAAGCCTTCTCGTTTTGCCGTTTTCCATAACGCAGGTATCTTCTATTCTTATACCGAATCTGCCGTCTTTATATACTCCCGGCTCCACCGTGAAAACGACGCCGTTTCTTATTTTCACGCCCTTTTTCTTTGGCGACAGGTACGGCGTCTCGTGTATTTCCATACCCACGCCGTGTCCTAAAGAATGAGTGAAGTATTTGCCTAATCCCTTTTCTTCGAGAACGTCTCTGGCTATTTTATCCGCAGAAAACGTGTCGGTTCCTTCAACTATTTCCCTTTCGGCTTTTTCGTTGGCTTCAAGCACCGCTTGGTAACAAAACGCGAACTCTTCGTCCGGTTCTCCGAAAAACGCCGTGCGCGTAACGTCTGAAAGATAGGACTCGCTTACGCAACCCGTATCAATAAGTATGACCGAATTTTTTTCGAGTTTCGTATCTCCGGTCTCGTGATGGGGAACGGCGGCGTTAGCGCCGAAAGCCACTATGGTATCGAAAGACGGTCCCGAAGACCCGAGTTCCGCCATTTTGTTTTCAAGAATAGCGCAAAGTTCCCTTTCGGTCATCCCCTCTCGAACGTTTTCGAAGGCAAACTCCAACGCGTCTTGCGCGATTTTGCACGCTTTTTCTATCGCACGTATTTCCTCGGCGTTTTTAACTTCCCTCGCGTTTTCAAGGACGTTGGAACAATCGGAAATCTTTTCGGCAAAAGACTTATATTGTTCGTATTCTTTAACGGTGGTCCTCGAATAATCGACGAACAATTCTTTTACGGATAAATCGTTTATCGCGGACTTAACGTCGTCAATACCGCTATTAAGCACGGGAATAAACCCTGTGCCGGAGAGTTTTTCTTTAGCCGCGTAAAAATACCTCGCGTCCGTAAAATACAAAGGTTTTTCCGCGTATAAGATATATCCTTCCGCAATATCCACGCCCGACAAATACTTTCTCGTCAATCTGTCGGTTATAAGGTATCCCTGACCTTTTTTATAAGGTAACGTTTTCATATCTGAATTATTGTATCAAAAAAATAGAATTTAGTCAATTATTGTAATATATTTTTCGCATTTTAAGGGCGTCTCTGTCTTGAGTGCCGGCAGATTCGCACACGATATACGGCTCCAACTCCAATTTTTTAAGCGTTGCGGACAGCGGCTCGAATTCCGGCCCGTATATCTCGTCGTCGAAAGTAAGATGTTTGACTTCGCCTTTCGCGGAATATTCTATCTTGGAAAAATGCGCGTGAAAGTTTTTCATCTTGTCCGCCCCGAGTTCGGATATCATATAGTTTAAGCGCAAGAAGTAATCCTCTTCGGTTTTCAAAGATCCCTGTTCTCTCGCGTTCACATGTCCGAAATCCACACACGGATAAAAAACTTTATCGGTTTTGCAGAAGTCTGTTATCTCCTCTATCGTACCGATTTGTCCTAATTTTCCCATAGTTTCGGGACAGAACATAACGTCTTCAAGCCCCTCGCGATATATGGCGTCGCAAAGTTTATTGAGTCTTTCTTTGGTAAGCGCGTTTGCGACGGACCTTTCCGCCTTTCCCTGACTTGCCGGATGAAACACCACCCTTTTGCCGCCGAGAAGTTTCACTTTTTTAGCGGAATTTATAACGTAACCGACGGATTTTTCCGCCATTTCTTCGTCGGGGTTGGCAAAGTTTATATAATACGGCGCGTGAACGCTTATTTCGACGCCGCACTCGAAAAACGCTTCGCCGATTTTCAAGGCTTTCTCGTCGCTCATATTCACGCCTCTGCCGAAAGAATATTCAAAGCAATCGAGACCCATATTTTTTACCCATTTTGCGGAATCTTCGGTCTTTTCAAAGCCCATTGCGTGAAAAGCGTCGGAATTGCCGCTCGGCCCGAATTTTATCAAAACTTCCTCCCCGACCTCACGAAAAGATCAATAAACGGTGTTTTTCGCCTTTTCCGTATCCGAAACAAGCATATCTTTAAGTTCTTCGGCGTCGCTGAATTTTTTTATATCCCTTAGGTATCCGTAGAAAAAAACGGTTATTTCTTTCCCGTAAAGATTGCCGTTAAAATCTATAAGATGCGCTTCCAAAATTCTGTTTTTCCTGTCGAAAGTTGGGGCGTTTCCGTAGTTTATAACGGCTTTATACGATATTCCGTCAACCTCCGCGCGCCCGAAATATACGCCGCACTTTATGGGCTGCCTGCCTTTTTCCTCTCTTAAATTAGCCGTAGGATAGCCAAGCGTTTTCCCCACGCCTTCGCCCGTAATTACGACCGAACGGCGGAAATACGGTTTAACGAGCAGTTTGTTTGCCGACGCCACGTCTCCGCTTCCCAGAAGTTCTTTAACGCGCGAAGTGGAAACTTTAACGCCGCCGACCATAACGCCTTCCAAGATTTCGACCTTTTGAGCCTTAAACTCTGCGTAAGTTTTTAAGAACTCGGCGTCCCCTTCGCCGTTTACACCGAAACGATAATCTTTACCGCAACAATAACCGCAAACGGAAAACTTCTCATTTAAAAGATCGAGAAACTCGGTTTTTGAAAGAGATAAGAACTTTTCCGATACCGGCGCGAACCAAATCTCGTCCGCCCCCGCGCTTTTTAATAGTTCTTTACGCTCCGAATAGGAATATACGAAAGTTCTTTCACCTTTTTTGAGCGCTGCTTTAAGATTTCCGCGAAAGGTTACGACCGTAACCGTTGCGGAAAGTTTTTCGGCAAGGGCAACCGCTTCTTTCAATACCGCCCTATGCCCGATATGCACGCTGTCGAAATATCCGAGAGCCAAAACCGTATTTTGCTTTTTCATCATCTGACGTATATGCGGAGTTTTCCGCCCGAAGATTCGCCAACACCCCAAAATTTATCTCCGTTATACACCCTGTACGTCCCGTCCTTAAACCCGAGGTCTTCGTAGACACCGTCGAGAATTTTTTTCGCGTCTTTTTCTTCGAGAAATAACTTTTCAAAGTCGAGCGCGAAGTCCGCCGGAATAACGTATTTTTCGGGATCCGAACAGTCCTCGAACTCTTCTAACCCTACCGAATTTCCCAAATTGAACCTTCCGCTTTCCGCTCTCGTCAACTTAGACATACAAGGCTGCCGACGCTTTTAGCTATATCCCTGGCAAGGGAACGGATATACGTTCCGCCTTTACAGGAAATTTCAAAAGCAAACTCGTTAAGGGAAAGCCTTTCGTTAAGAGAAATACTTTCAATAACCACTTTTTTCGGCGGAAGTTCAAAAAAAACGCCTCGTCTTGCGAGTTGATACCCTCTTTTCCCGTCAACGCATTTAGAAGAATAATTCGGGGGAACCTGATCTATTTCTCCCACGAAATTGCCGAGAGAACGGATTTTATATCGTTTTCTGTAGGAATATATGAAGTAACGCTTTCGGTCTTTCCCGTAGCGTCTAAAGTATCGGTCGAATACCCGAAAGTAAAAACGGCTTTGTAAACCTTTTTTTTGTCTAAAAGGTATGGGAAAAGCCGAGAAGTTTTACCTATTCCTACGGGCAATACCCCCGTCGCCATCGGGTCTAAAGTGCCCATATGACCGCAAGGTGTGGAAAATTTACGTCTTACGGCGGCAACGGCGCGCGCCGACGAAACGCCCGTCGGTTTATCTATATTTATAAATCCCGTCATCAGTCTAAAAACCTTCTGACGGTGGAAACAGCTTTATCCACCGCTTCTTCGTAACTTCCGGAAATCTTACAGCCGCTGGCAAGTTTATGTCCGCCGCCGCCGAATACCGAAGCCACGGCGTTGACGTCGGTGTTTTTAGAACGGAAACTCGCTTTATAAGAATTATTGTCCGTTTGCATAAGGCAAATTCCGACTTCTACGCCGACTATACCCATTACGAAGTCTATAAAACCTTCCGTCTCGTCTTGTTTTGCGCCCGTTTCTTTCAGGTCGGAAAGAGAAACCGTTATAAGCGCGATTCTCCCGTCCTCGAAATAACGTATCTTATCCATGACTCTCGAAAAAAGTTTTACTCGTTCGGGGCTCTGTCTTGAAAAAGCGTTAAAATAAATCTCGTTAAAATCCGCGCCACGCTCCAAAAGTTCCGCCGCGCACAGAAAAGTGCGCTTGGTAACGTTTTTATGGTGAAAGTTGCCGCTGTCGGTAACGATTCCCAGCGCAAGAAGATTGGCGATTTCTCCGTCTATACCGACTTTCATCGCATTTATTATATCGTAAACGTTTTCGCTGTTGCTGGACCCGTCAACCACGTAATTTATCGCGGCGTAACGTGTGTTTGAAACGTGATGATCTATATTAAAAGTGTTTTTAAACTCGGAAAATTCCGCGGCAAACGCGCCCAGCCGCGTTATTTCCGCGTTATCTATCGCGACGAAAGCCGAAAACTTGCCGTCAAGTTCGCTCTTTACGTTTCTTATTTCCGGAAGAAAAGTATATTTTAACGGAACGCTGTCCGAACAAAAGACTTCGGCTTTAACGCCGACCTTAGTCAGCGCGATTTTCAGCGCGCAAGCCGAACCGAGAGTATCCCCGTCCGGATGAACGTGGCAGAAAAGCGCGACTCTCTCTTCGCTAAGAAGTTTATCGGCAAGTTCGGCTATTCCGAACGGTTTACGCGCGTCAGTTTTCATCGGTATTTTTCCCGTTTTTATTTATTTCCGAAAACAATTTATCCATTTTGTCTCCGTATTCCATAGAACCGTCGAGTAAAAACGTCAGTTCGGGAACCGTTCTTATTCTCATAACGGAGCCGAGTTCGAACCTTATTTTTTTTGCGTTTCTTTTTATCGCGTTAAAGGTGGAATTTTTCTTTTCCTCGTCGGTTGAATAAACGCTTACGAACACTTTCGCGTGCGACAAGTCTTTAGAAGTTTCGACTTCCGTTATCGAAAACATAGCGGAAATCTCGGGATCGTTCAACTTTCTTGAAACGATCTCGTAGATTTCTTTTTTGAATTCGCTGTTGAGCCTACGCTCTCTCGGCACGCCGCCCGAACGTCTTTTCATATCAGTTTTTCTCTTCTTCCACTTGATAACATTCTATATAATCGCCGATTTTTATATCGTTGAATTTTTCGATGGAAATACCGCACTCATACCCCTGCGCGACTTCCTTTACGTCGTCCTTAAAGCGTTTTAACTGCAAAACGTTGCCTTCGCAAATCATAACGTCGTCGCGGTAAATACGGAGTTTTCCGCTGCGCAAAATCTTTCCGTCGGTAACGTACGAGCCGGCGACCTGTCCTACGCCGGAAATCTTAAACACTTCACGGACTTCGGCTTTTCCGAGATATACTTCGCTGAATTTAGGTTTAAGCATACCTTTAAGCGCCTTCTCTACGTCCTCTATCGCTTCGTAAATAACCCTGTAAAGTTTGATGTCGACCTTGCTCTTTTCGGCAATCTGCTTGGCGTTGCTGTCGGGACGGACGTTAAAGCCTATTATTATTGCGTTAGAAGATTCCGCAAGCATAATATCCGACTCTTTTATTGCGCCTGCCTGCGCATGTATGACGTTTATGCGTACTTCGTCGTTGGAAAGTTTTTCAAGCGATTGTTTGACCGCTTCGACAGAACCTTGCACGTCCGCTTTTACTATAATGTTAAGACCTTTTATCTCGCCTTCGGCTATTCTGTCGAATACGTCGTCAAGCGTAACTTTCGAGGCGGATTTTATCATGTTTTCGCGCTCTTTATTCTTTCTCTCTTCGGCTACGAGTTTCATAAGTTTATCCTGCTCTACCGCGTAAAGAATATCGCCTGCGTTCGGAACTTCGTCCAATCCCATTATCGAAACGGGGACGGACGGACCTGCCGAATTGACTCTTCTGCCTTTGTCGTCGGTCATCGCGCGGATTTTACCCGTAACCGTTCCGACGATAACGTTGTCGGACACTTTCAACGTGCCGTTCTGAATAAGCACGGTGGCGATAGGACCTTTGCTGTTGTCGAGTTTCGCCTCTATAACGACGCCTTTCGCTTTTCTGTCGGGGTTGGCTTTGAGGTCCTTTATTTCGGCTAAAAGATTGATGCTCTCCAAAAGTCCGTTGATGCCTTCTCCCGTCTTTGCGGAAACTGGACAAACGATAACGTCTCCGCCCCACTCTTCGGGAAGAAGTCCGTGGTCGGTCAATTGCTGTTTGATCCTCTCGATATTGGCTTCCGGCTTATCGATTTTGTTTACCGCGACTATTATCGGAACGTCCGCCGCTTTGGCGTGGCTTATCGCCTCTATCGTCTGCGGCATTATTCCGTCGTCGGCAGCGACGACGAGAACGGCTATATCGGTAGCCTGCGCGCCTCTCGCCCTCATCGCCGTAAATGCGGCGTGTCCCGGAGTGTCCAAAAACGTTATGGGGCTGCCGTTTACCGTAACGGTATACGCGCCGATATGTTGAGTTATTCCTCCGGCTTCACCGGCGGTAACGTTCGTTTTACGAATCTTGTCGAGTATAGAAGTCTTTCCGTGATCTACGTGTCCCATAACGGTAACCACCGGCGGACGACGCACAAGATCTTTTTCTTCGTCAAGAACATCCTCGAATCCGGCTGACAAAACGTCTTCCGCGGTCTTATCGAGTTTCAATTCCAGTTCTACCCCTAAATCGTCGGCTATAAAAGCCGCCGTATCGAAGTCCACGGAATCGTTTATCGTTTTCATAATGCCTTCCTTAAAAAGGCGTTTGGTAATCTCTACCGTCGTAATTCCGATTTTTTCGCTCAACACTTTAAGCGGTATTATCTCGGTATTAACCACTGCGTGATCATCGTGTTTACGGGCTGTTCTTCCTTCGCCTTTTTGACCGGACGGAACTTTCTGTAACCCGTCTTATTTTCATCGAAATCGTCTATATCGACGTTGTTCTTTATAAGCGCGCGCTTATTTATAACGTGCTTTTCTTCAAAATTCTTTTCTACGCCTTTGTTCTTCTTGCCGAAAGAACGCTTATCCGAGGAAGTCGGAACTATGGGCGGCGCAACGTAAGTATTCTGCGGTTTTTTTGCAGACGGACGGGGCGTAAACGCAGGTTTTTCCCCTTTTACATACGGCTTCGACTGCGAAGTTTTGAAATTTTGCGCCCTTGTATCCGTGTTGTTTTTCGGTACGAATTCCCTGCGCACGATAAAGGACGGCATCGGTTTTGCCGTATCGCTCTTTTTATCGTTTTTAATCGTTTCCGCAGGCTTTTCAACGGGCTCAGGTTTCTTAGCCTGCTCTTCTTCAGGAGTTTCTTCGGGCTTTTGTTCGGATTTTTGCTCAGGCTTCGGCGCCGGTTCTTCGGCTTTTTCTTCGGGATTTACGGAAGGCGTTTCGGGCGAATCTTCTATCTGTTCGTCCTTGTTTTCCGAGACCTCTTCCTTTACTTCGGGAGCCTCAGGTTTTTCACGCAAAACCTCTTCCGTTCTTTCCTCTTCCACGACTTCGGCGACAGGTTCTTCCGCGAACGTCTCCGTCTCTTTTATAGAAGAAAGCTCTTCGTACTTTGCGGTAAGAACGCCCTTAAACTCTTTAACGCTTTTTTCGGACGCGTTAAAACGCAAAACGAGTTTATTTAAAAGGTCGTCTTTCAACATTTCGTTAATTTTTTTGATGTTGTCTATATGCATATCTGCCATAAATACTCTCCTAGTATATTGCCGTGAATTCCGTACCCGAATTTTCCGATATGGCTTTCGCCAATCCTCGGTCGGTAACCGCCGCTATCTTTACGCCTTGTTTATAAATATAATCTTCGAGCGGCTTAACGCTCGTTTTAAAAGCGGCGCATTTATATTTTTCCGCGTATTTGACTGCGGATTCGATCGTCGCCTCAGCCGCCGTGTGGCAAACGATAATAAGGTAGGCGCGTTTCAACGTGGAAAGGGTGTTAAGCCCCGTTCTCATTTTCCCCGCTCTCACCGCAAAGCCTATAAAGGTCTCCGCTTTAGACTTGTTTTCCAAAGAATTCCTCCGTTATTTTGTCGTAGACCTCGTCGTCAACCGCACAGGAAAACGCGCGCGACAAAAGCTTGCCTTTTTTAAGTTTTTTAATGCAATTTTCATCGTTGCAAACGTATGCGCCCCTGCCGTTTTTTCTGCCTGTTTTATCGAGAGAAATACCGTCATCGCCTTTTACCACGCGCAAAAAATCCTTTTTAGGTCCGACTTTTTTGCAAGCGATACAGGTGCGCATTGGCACTTTCTTTTCCATATATCAGTTTTCTTCCGTTAAGTTTTCTTGCGGTTCTTCCGTTACTTCCGCTTCGCCCAATTCGCTTAAAGCCGCCGATTCGGACTTTACGTCTATCTTCCACCCGGTAAGCTTAACGGCGAGTTTGGCGTTTTGTCCTTTTCTGCCTATAGCGAGCGAAAGCTTGTCGTCGGGAACGACCGCCATCGCGCTTTCTTCTCCCGTCTCTACGACTTTAATGACTCTCGCCGGAGAAAGCGCTTGCGAAATATATTCGAGCGGATTCTCGCTCCAAGGAATAATATCTATTTTTTCACCGCCGAGTTGCGCGACGATAGCGTTTACCCTTGCGCCTTTATTTCCGACGCACGCGCCGACCGCGTCTACAGCCGGATCTTCGCTGTAAATAGCGATTTTCGTGCGCTGACCGGGATCTCTCGCGATGTTTTTAATCACTACGACGCCCTGTTTGATTTCAGGCACTTCGTTTTCAAAAAGACGCCTTACCAACCCCGTAGACGTGCGCGAAACCATAATTTGCGCGGCTTTACCGGTATTCTTTACTTTTTTCACGTAAACGTTAAGAGTCTGATTTAACTCGTATTTTTCGCCGATAACCTGATCTTTCGGAAGCAGCACGCCTTCTATCTGACTGCCGCCTATTTCAACGTACACGGTGCCGTTCTCTATTCGACGGATAGTCGCCGCCATAAGTTCGCCCTCTTTATCCTCGAATTCGTTTACGGTATTGTTGCGCTCTATCTCGCGAAGCTTTTGAGTTATTACCTGCTTCACAGTCTGCGCGGCAATCCTTCCGAAGTCCTTGGACTTTATCTCTTCGGTAATAACGTCGCCTGATTTTACGGATTTTTTGATTTCCTTGGCTTCTTCCACGGAAATTTCCTTTTCGGGATCCTCCACCTCGTCGACCACACGCCGCACGGAAGTTATGGTAATACTTTTCTTTTCCGGATTGAGTTTAATAACAACTTCTCCCGGGGTGTCGGACGCCTTTTTATAGGCGATACTCATTGCGTTTTCAAGCGCGCTGATAAATTCTTCCTGCGAGATACCGCGTTCGCGCTCTAAATCTTCAAGCGCTGCAAAAAAATCCTGATTTGTCATCTTTATTCTCCTAATTAACAGTAAATCCTGCGTTTTTTCAATTAAAATCTATATACTCGCTCACTTTCTGAACGGTTTTAAGGTCAAGGGAAAGAGTGGTTTTCTCATCCGTTTTAACGACGATCTCCTTTCCGTCGTATTTTATAAGCACCCCTTCCAGATATTTTTTGCCCTTGACGGCGTTTTTCAATCTGACTTCCACCATTTTATCTATATGCGAAAGAAAATCGTTTTCCGTCTTGAACGGTCTGTCCGCACCGAGACTGGATACGTTAAGCGTATACGGTTCTCCGAAAGTGGGGTCGAGTTCGTCTATCGGGTCGTAAATTGCGTTGTGCAGCGCCTCGCAATCGTCCAGGCTTACGCCGCCTTCTTTGTCGATGAAAACGGTAAGCGAAGGATTTTTGCCTTTTTTGAATTCCACTTCTTTAACCGCAATACCGAGCGGCGCCGCGTATTTTTCGCAAAAAGCCCTTATTTCTTCGTTGGATAAAACCTTCATGATTCCCCCTCACAAAAAGATATGAGAACGGAAAACCGTTCTCATACAAGTAAAAGTACTTAAGCCTAAATAAATATAACATATTTGCCGCTTTTTTGCAAGCGTTTTAACGAAATTTTAGTTTTTAATCTCAAAAAAACCGTCGGGCAGGACTTTTCCCGCCCATCTAAGTGATTTTTATTTCCTACTCGCCGTTTTTCCACTTTATTTTCATAAGTTCTATAAACGCTTCCGCCGTAGCGTACGCGTCGGACAGCGCCCTGTGGTGACGGAATACTATTTTAAATCTTTCCGCAACCGTGCCGAGATCGTGTTTGTTGAGTTCCGGAAGATACCTTCTCGAAAGGTCCAAGGTGTCTATAACGGCGTTTTTTATCTCGTAATCGGACTCAGCCGCATATTTCTTTATGTACCCCATATCGAAAGAAGCGTTGTGCGCTACGAGAATAGCGCCGTCCGTAAACTTGATAAAATCCGGTAAAACGTCTTCTATCTTGGGACAGTCGGCAACCATTTCGGGAGTAATTCCGGTAAGATTTGCGTTCTCTTCGGAAATAGGATATTCGGGTTTAACGAGAACGTTAAACTGTTCGGCAATTTCTCCGTTTACGATCTTTACCGCGCCTATTTCCGTTATTCCGTTTTCGGAGCGCTCTATTCCGGTGGTTTCAAGGTCGAAAACGACGTAAACCTTACTCACTAATTCTTCCGGCAGTTTTTCCTCGACGTCGAACACGCTTTTAACGCTTATATTTTCCGCTTTTTCGGGAAATACCATACGGTATTCCGCGGGAACGGGATTTTTATACTTTGTTTTTTTGACGAAATCTTTAGGAAAAACACAGCGGTTTATCTTATCTATCGTAAGAGATTTTCTACCGTTATAATCTCCGTAATTTCCACGCGCTATAATATCGTCCCCGACCTTTAATTCTTTTATTTTAGGATAGGTCGCCTTCTTGGAAAAATACACGCCGCCCGTTCTGCCGGTCGTATCGTCTATCCTTATGATAAAGAAAGGTTTGCCGTTCTTCGTCTCGCGCTCTTCTATATCGGTTATGGTGCCCGAAACGGTTATTTCTCCGTCCTCTATATCCTCTATATAAATAGCGACGTCGCCCATATTCTCATCGTCTATCGGCATCACGCCCGAAACTTTTATGGTACGGTATTCTATCCGCCTAAGCTGGCTTTGATAAACGTCGTCCGAAAGAAGGTTAACCGACAGAATTTCCGGCTTCAAGTCGGTCGCCCCGACGAATTCCGCGCAGAATTTTTTGGAAAGATATTCGTTCAGGTTTTTCATCGCGCCGTTTTTGCGGACGTATTCCGCTCCGTCGGAAGATAATCTGAGCGTATATTTTACCAACCCGTCTTTGGATTCGCACGACACGTCTTTTTCGGTCAAAAAAATGGCGATCGACGGATAATTTTCCTTTAAGAATTTGTAAATTTCCACGTCGATAAGTTTCTCGTCCGCAACTATCTTTTTTACGTTGACCGAAACCTCGGAAAAAATCGGCGCCGTATTTTCCGAAACCACCTCCGCTATCTTTTGGCGGAGATCCTCCGGAACGTATTTTTCGCAAATAAAATTATATACTACGGAATTTTTTTCCCTGTCGACCTCTATAGAACTGATTTTAATATCTTTAAGCGTTTCCGAGAGATTTTTAATTTCCGAAAGAAACTCCGCGCTGCTCTTTAATTTATACATTTTCGTAATTCCGCAAAAAACTCCTTTTCCGCGTCCTTTTTATCTATTTTTTTGAGTAATTTCCCTTTTAAGAATATCACGCATCCATCCCTTCCGCCGGCAATGCCTATATCTGCGTCTTTGGCTTCTCCGGGCCCGTTGACCACGCATCCCATAACCGCCACCTTTAACGGTTTATTTACTCCCTCTAAGAATTTTTCCGTTTTCTCGGCAAAGCTCATACAATCCCACTCGCAACGCCCACACGTCGGGCAAGCTACGACTTCCGCGCCGTAGTTTCTCAGCCCGGTCGCGGATAATATGGATTTTGCCGCCTTTATCTCTTTAAGCGGATCGGCGGAAAGGCTTACCCTTAACGTGTCGCCTATCCCCTTGAATAAAAGCGCGCCCATCGCCACGGCGTTTTTAATAATTCCGTTATATTCGGTACCGGCTTCCGTTACCCCGATATGCAACGGATAATCGGTTTTTGCCGCTATATATTCGTAAGCTTTTACCGTGAGAGACGGAGACGACGCTTTAACCGATATAACTATATCGTTTACGCCGAATTTTTCAAAAAGCGCCACCTGTTTTAAGGCGCTTTCCGCAAGGGAGACTTCGTTTTTACCGTATTTTTCGAGAAATTGTTTATCTATACTTCCGGTGTTGGAGCCGACCCTTACGGGAATTGCCGCGGACTTTACCGCATCCGCTATCGCCCGAACGTTCGCTTCCTGACCGACGTTTCCGGGGTTTATGCGAATTTTGTCCGCGCCGGCCTTTATCGACAGAAGCGCAAGCCTGTAATCGAAATGAATATCCGCGCAGATCGGAATATCCACGGCTTTTTTTATATTCTTAAAAGCCGCCGCGTCGTTTTCGTCCAATACCGAAAACCTAAGAATATCGCAGCCTGCGTTTTTAAGCGCTATCGCCTGTTTTACGGCTTCCGGAGACTCCGTCTTAAAAGTCGCCATACTTTGTACGGCTATCGGTTCTCCTCCGCCTATAATCAAATTTCCTATCTTAACTTTTTTACTCATAACGCACCGTAAGATTATTTTAACACAATTTACGCGCTTTGTAAAGGCGGATAAACCAAAATTCGGGCGAAGACAGTTAATGTCTTCGCCCGAATTTTATTGTCCGGCTTTCGTTCTGTACATATATACTACGTTGGAATAATAATCGTCGAGATAGATAGGTAATGTTCTGTCCGCAACTATATCCGTGTAAGCCGCATACGCCGATAACGTGTTGTAGTAAGAGACTACGCAGCTAATAGCGTCCGTGTAATAACCCATTTCCACCAATTCGTCTTTGGTATAAAAATCGGAAACTATATCCATATATTGCAGTTGCAAACTTGCCGTTTTCACTGTTATACTGTTAAGATATTTTACTTCCTTTTCGTGAAGCCCGTTGTTGTATTTGAATACCTCTATTCTTTTTTCTTCTTCCTTTTCGTTGAGCTCGACGATTTTAGCCTGTATCTCAGCCTCTTCTATCTCGCTATAATAGGTGTCTGCGTCATCTAAAAGATCGTCTATCGCCGCTATCTTCGCATTTATATCGGAAATTTTTTGCTGACTTTCCGTGTTTACGTCAAGTATCTTTTGGTTCTTTTCTCCCGTAATCGCGGCTATTTTATCGAGAACTATACTGCTATGCGCCACTCCTTTTTTAACCGCTTCCTGTTGAACCGTATTAAGGCTCTCTTCGTAACTTACGCGTATCTTTTCCAAAAGCACCTGCGTTTCCGCGGAAACGGACGACAGTTTCTCCGTAAGTTCGGATTTTTCCGTCGTTAAACCTTCCTTGTATTTCAGAACTCTCGTCTTTTGCGCCGGAGCGAGCAAAGTTACAGCCTTATTTCTCGTCTGCAAAGCCGTAGGCGAAACGTAACTCAGGTCGCTAAGAGACAGTTCGCTCAACTCGAGTTGTTCGAAACTTTCTCTTTTTATTCTGTAATAATAAAAAATATCTTTAAGCGTTTCAAGCATTTCCGCTTTAGTCGTTGGGGTTGTAAAATTCATATTATCCTCCGCATTTTGAATAAATCAATTTGAGTCTGTTTATTGAAAAATCTTCCGAACAGTCGGTAAACGATAGGTCGAAAAACCTTCCCGACGCGCAGAATTTAACGTAACTTCCGCCGTTTTTTATCTTTCTTTTTACCGTTCCGCTCTCGCCTTTTATTAAAAGCGTAGCGGTTCCGGTTGCGCCGACGTCGGCGGCGAGCACGGTTTTTATTGCCGAAGTTCCGAAATCCGCTCCCTCTACAGAATACAGGTCTACCCCGACCGTCTCGCCCGTCAATCTTAGAATTTTTCCCGAAGCTCTCTGAGGCGTGATAGCGCCGTTACACTCTGCGTTTGTCGGTATTTTTACGAACGCTTCTTCACCGGTAGCGTCCTCGTATACGAAAGAATAATTTCCGTCTTCCCCCGTTATAGTCCTTACGTACATACCGGAAAAACTTTCCGCTTCTCCCGTAAGGGTTTTGCCAACTAGCGATAAGGACGCTGTCTTAACCGTTTTGCCGTCGAATTTTTTTAGTATATTGCCGCTTAAAAAATAGACGTTTGAATCTACTTTCAAAACGCTGTTTTCGTCGGGCGTCAACCTCGGAAAAGACAATTTTTCCAACTTAAAATCGGTAGGCTCTCCGAACGCCGTCAATGAAAACAGCGAATTTTTACAAAAAATATAAAGTTTTCCGCTTAACTCTTCTATGCCGACTATGTCGCCGTCGTCCTCTTCAAGTTCGATAAATCCGCCGCCGCCGATATTCGGGTCGAAGGAAGTAAAATCGTATAAACCGCTGTAAAACACCGTTTTTCCGCTTGCGGAAAAAATCCGTCCGGCGTAAAACCTCAAAATGCCGTACGGAACGGAAATTTCCGTTCCGGAAGCGTTTCTCGCGACTTCCGCGGTATCAGGTGTAACTACTATAACCGCTTTTTCTCCGTCTTTGACTATGGGTAAAAATTTGATTGTCAGTCCGAACTGCGTCATAGAAACCATTCTAAATCCGGTTCCGTCCGGTCTCCGCTTATACAAAAACCCGTCCGTATCAAGAAGGTAAACCTCTCCGTCTCTCTCGAAAAGGCATTTTGCGGCGGACGGAAAACTGAACGATTCGGAGGGCTCGTAATAAAATCTTCTTTTTTGTTTTACGTCTGAAAGGTCGGGTTCGAACTCGTAAGTTTTCGCGCTTTTTAAGTCAAACTCCGCTAATTTCATACGAACATCCTCGCTTTCATCGTACGCGCTTTGGGGACTAAAAATTTTTCCAGCGAAAAAATATAGCGTTTTCTCCACGAAACGGCTTCCTCGAAACGGCATTGTGTAATACAATATTCGGCGCAAAGCCCGTAGGATAAAGCCGCCTGCGGCACGTCTTTTTCGTCGTAGCCTATATCGTCCGTCAGCCCGTAATTTTGCGGAATATATTCGTATTCCACGGTAAATCTACCGTCTTTTAACTTTATATATTCAGGAAACACCTCGAAGTTTATTTCGTTTCCCGACCTGTCTTTGACGGAAACGACTTTTATCGCCGCGTGATTTAAATTTTCAAAAAAGATTTTGCCGGCTACGGCGCTGACCTCTTCGGTCGCCGTCATAGGAATATAAGTGGAAGCGAGTTCGCTTATCACCAGATTGCAAAGCCCTGTCAAAACGCCTACGGTTTTCAGCGTTTCTTCGCTTGCATCGGTTTGGGCGACAAGATATTCACGCACGTCGCCGAGCCCCAAATACAGCGCGGAATTATTTATTATTTCTTTTATTTTCATTTTATTCCCCTTTTAATGTTATTCTCCGAGGGTTTCCCCTCGGAGAATAAAAATACTACGCTTCGCTTATACCGGAAAGCATACCTTGACCGTAAGGACGCGCGCACAAAAGTTCGGCGTATTTTACCAAAGTCGCGGTATATACGGGTTTCCCGGGTATCTGTTTAAGCACTTTTCCGTCGTCGCCGGTAAGCCATTGCCAATCGCAGAGTTGATGTAACGTAAAGTCTTCGGTATTCAAGATATACATCGTTCCCGAAGGACAGAATCTGTCTGCAACTACCGGTATACCGTTGTAGCTTAACGCTTTGAAACCTCCCGCAAGATCCAAAGTGTCCACGTTTCTCTTATTCGCCGACAAAAGATTTATAAGCGCACGGCGTACGCCGAACGAACACACTATGAAGTTCGCCGGAGCGCCGCCTGCTTCTTCTATATTGTCGAGCGCTTTCTGGATAGCCGCTTCGGAAATGCTCCCGACGTTCGACTTGCTATAAGGAACGAGCCAAGCGTTATCTATCTTCTGAAGTCCGTAAAGAGTAGGAGTGGTTGAGTCGAACAACGCGCTTAAACCGGTGATCTCGTTGTTGTAGGAACCTTGAACGGTCATTATGCTGTTTATCGGCACGCTTTCAAGCGCAAGCGAAGTTCCGTCGATCTTTATCGCCTTACTTATTCTGTCGACTACCAAAATCCTTCTACCCGAAGCGCCTTCGATGAGCGCGCCTGCCGAAGTCCTGAAATCGACGACCATGCCTTCCATAACGTTCTGTACGGTGGTAAGCACAACTATTCCGTTAGAAATATTCGTTACTTTTCCCAAAACGCCCTGACCGTTGCCGTAAAGCATCCTTCCAAGGTTGAACGAAGAAGCCTTTATAAGCCCGTCCATTTCGGCGTTCAAAAGACTGACGAACGCTCCCGAATTGTTTTCCGACGCTCTTACCGCCTTGTCGGATATCTCAATCGTTCCGTAAAGGTTTTTGAGAGTTGCCGAAAAAAGCGAATAGTTATTGCCGGTAGCCGGAGGAAGATCGCCTTCTTCGGTTCCGGCGCCGATTCCTCCGTTTATGCCGTGTATTGCGAGCTTCTTCACCTCTTTTCCCCAAACGTCGTCGGTCGTCTTTTTAATCTGCGCCAAAAGCGGATTAGCGTTATTGTTGAGTTGTTCGGAAACCGCGTCGAGATAATAAGTCTTGAGCGCGTTATCCGCATTAGTTAAATTTACTGCCATTTTTTCTCCTTTATTTATTATTTAGATAAAATTTCTTTGGCAAGAATCCCTGCCTCTGCGACGGTTTTGGGTTTTTTTGACGGAGTTTTAAGCCCCGTCCCCTCGCCGTCTAATAAAATCGCTCTCGATCTCGCGCCGACCACCTGTTTTAGGTACCCTTTTAAGATTTCTTCTTTTTCCTCTTCGGATATACCTGCATTTGCCGACGCTTCCGCGTTTACGTCGTTCGGGATATTCGTCTTGTCGAATTCCGAAACGCGTTGCTCCAATTCTTCTCTGACAGCGTTTGGTAAATTCAGATTGTAAAGATTCGTAAGCTTTCGCGAGCGCGTTTACGTCTTTGAATTTTCCGAGTTCGACTTTTTCCTCCGTAACAGGTAAAGTCTCCTCGACCTGCGGCAATTCCTTTCCGCTATTTTCTTGTTTAATCTCTTTTTCACTCATTTTCTTTCTCCTTTAATTTAGATTCCGCCCTTTCTTTATGACTTTTTAAGTGTCCGAAAAGCCGTTCTTTTTCGTCTTCACTAAGTTCGTCGTATTCGGCGAGAATATATCTCGTGTGTTCGTCTATATGAATCTTGTCGTCGTCTATATCTTCGACGTTAAGTCCGCGTTTTCTTATGACTTCGTTTTCGCTTTGCGCCTTTTGTTCCTGAAGTCTGGAAATACCCTTTTTATAGTCAAGGTCCTTATAACCGAGAAGCGCAAGCACGCGTTCTTTGACCGCCGGATGGATATTGCCGTCTTCGTCGGTTAAAAGTCCGCTTTTATAAAGATCGAAAATCGTATCTTTTTTTTGCCTGTTGGTAAACAGCAATTCGTTTTCGTTCTCTATATACACGTCGTCGGAATTCATCGCCGCTTTATCGATGTAATAAGTTCTGATTTTCCCCTCCTTATCCGCAAGTTTAACGGCGCGGAGGTTGACCGTGAACTGTCCGTAAAGGCGAATTATTTGCTTGGAAATTTTAAGAATACAATTTCTGATGATTTCCGCGTTCACCACAAGTCTTTCGTTGTCCTGTTCGATAAGTATCTGGAGCGCGGAACCGCTCGCAAGGTTAGCGTTCGTCGCGCTGGACGAAACGTCCGCCACGCCGCTTATTCTTACGAATTCGTTTATAAGCCTTTCTTCTTCGCCGGAAAATTCGCCCGGCATGGAAAATCCGGACATAAGTTCCGGCGCTTTTGCCCCTTGCCTGTAAACGAGGATTTTCCCGGGGGACAACCCTTCTTCCGCAAGTTGATCTACGTCTACCGAACCGTCTTCCACAGTCATAACGCCGGCGCATAACCTATTCAGAAATTCTTGTTTACGGTTTTTGACGGCGTTGAACGCCCTCTGTACCGGTATCAGTCTTTCTATAACCGAAAGTCCGAAAAAATTGCCGGCAACTTTAATACCTTCCTGTTTTACGAAGGGGTAAGTTCTTTCTCCGTATTGCGCGTTATTATACGGCAATTCCCCGTAATAAAGAAGTTTTCCGTCCGCGACGGTGATAAGTCTGCCGTTCGGAAATTCCGGAGTCGGGCGTTCGTACTTTTCTATAACGACGACTGCGTTATCCAAAGTTCCTTTTACGCCTTCGTAAACGTCTTCGCCGTCTCCGTTAAGCCCGAAAACGCTCACTTCTCCGCCTTCCACGATAACTCCGTATTTTTCTCTGACTTTAGAAGCGGTTACCGCTCTTGCGTGAATAATGCTGTCGCAGTCCTCTAAATTTTCGGTAAACAAATTGTCCGGGAATATTTCGAACGGCGAAACGGAAATAACGTTTACGTCCCCTTCGAAAACAGGTTCTTTACCTAAATTCCCAATGATTGCGCCACTCCTTTCGTTCCACACGATTTTATAAAAGCCCGTGCCGCAGGTTTCCGACCAAACCGTCGTTTTTTTGACTACGGACATAACGTTTTCGTCTTCAAACGCCGCTGACAAAAGCTTTTGCGAAAGCGTAGCCGCCCGCGCGTCCGAGTCGTCGTCCGTTTTCGGCCTTACGTTTAATACGGGCGAAATTTTTGAAAGTTTGGCAAGCCTGGATTCTATTATCGGAGCGATGTGGTTGAACACGTCGCGTTTCTGCCAGAAATACCCGTCGTCAACTTTCACTATCTCGCCACGGCGATTTATGTCGCAATACTGTTTTCCCACAAGAAAATTCATATTGAGTTCCCATTGCCGTTCTAAGGCGAGCCGGTTTTTACGGCGATTTTCAAAATCGTCTTGCACTTCGCCGACTATCTCTTCTATGAATTTTTTGTCTTTGAGTTCGTCGGTGAATTTTTTACGTTGTTTTTTCGATTGCAATTTTTCTTCTCCTTATTTATTTTTTCTTCTACTAAAAGCTCGGCTAAAAGTCTGTTTTTTTCCGACTCCAGCCGCTCGTCGGAATACTCTGAAACGTCATCGTTTCCGCCGTCTAAAAGTATTTTTAACGCCGTAACGTCGGGCGGAACGTTTTTTACGGTTACTTTCTTTTTGACGAGTTTAATTTCTCCGTCCTCTTCCGAATATTCTTCCACCACTTCCGTAACGTCGTAGCCCAAAGCCTTTTTAACGAGCGTTTCTCTGAGTTTTTCCGAAAACGATAAATCTTTAATATCTTCTCCTTTCATTTAGAATCTTCCTGTAAAGCCTTTCTTTGTCCAATTGCACGGGAGTTTTCTGAGGTTTGGGCGGAGAGTTTAACGGTTTAGTCATAAGGTAGTATCTGAGTTCGTCCAAAGCGTGATCGTCGTATTTAACGGGCGAATCTTCCTTTCCCCACCTGTAATTTTTGAGTTCTCTTATAAGGTTTACGCAATTTCTGAATATGAATAGTCCGGGTTTTCCGTTTACGAGCTTAAGATATTTTTTGACCGTAGAAATTCCCGAAAACAACTCTTTATTAACGTTAGGATCGGCAAGAATACCCTGTTCGTAAAAAAGTTCCGTAACGCTTTTTACCGCCGCCAGCGTTTTTTGGTTCGCGGCGGAATCTATCAAAGCCCTGTACCTTCCGTCAGCGTCTTTTTGCCAACCTAATTTTTCGGATATTTCCTTTATTTTTCCGGCGTGATAATCTACGGTTTTCCCCGCCTCGAAATGTTCCGCTATAACGTAAACCGTCCCGTCGTAATCCACGGCGTACCAATGTGCGGAAAGCGGATTTTTAAGCCCCGGGTCGATGGAGATTTTATCGTACCACTCCTTGGGAACGCGAAAGGGATCTATGACGTGGATATTTTCGTCGAATTCGGTATACACAAACCCTTCTTTGCACTTAAACCTGCCGTATTTACGAGATTCCAACTCGTCTTTCGGAAGCGTTTCGGAAAGCGATTGCGTCTCCGACTTAGGGAGAAAGGGATTGTCGTCCCACTCCATAAATTCGCACCAAATATCCGATTCGCCGCCGCTTTTCAGATAGATATCGTCGTAAACGAAAGTAAGACCTTTAAGGGGCGTCATAGTGCCGAAAATGTCGCCGTTTTTATCGAGGACTCTCATACGGCACTCGTCGTATATATCTTTCGGAGGTTCTTCGTCGAACCATACGAAATCCAAAGAACTGCCCTGAAATTTTTCTCTTCCCTGATCGCACGATTTAAACCCCACGGTGGAAACGCCGCCGAAGACGTTTTTAATCTTTATCTGATCTATAATGCCGCTCGACGGACTGTCCTTTTTGCCTGAACTCATAATTATATCGTCTATCCAACGCGGATTAAGGTAAGAAAGTATTTTCGCCTGCGCGACGTCTCTTTGAACTTGCGAAGAAAGTGAAACGACCCAACCGAAAACGTCTCTGCGGTTTTCCCTGTAAGGGTGAATACCTCTTGCCATATATACGGTTTCCACCGCACCGCACTCCGTTTTGCCGCTACGGTTTCCGCCGAACACCCAGCGATTTTTCTTTTGGCACTTGTGGAACGCCAGTTGTTTGAGGTGTTTTACCTCTCCGGAATTATAATTTTTAAGTTTATCCACGGGCGCTCTTAAAGAAATTTCTTTTTCGATGCGAAGTATTTTTGACACGGTGTTTAACATATATTTCCCCTTGCAATTCGCCGTCATTATACCCCGACGAAAATTTTTGACAATAGGCTTATGACGTCAAAAATGAAAATATTTTTAAAAAATTTTAAAATACAAGCCCCGAAGCGAATTTTTCGCTTCGGGGCTTGTTCCGATGTTTTAAATTAACTTAAAATTAATTATCTACGCTATACCCATAGATTTTTTTATAGCCGCCTTTTCCTCGTCGGTTTTATCGAGGGAAGAAACGAAATCTTCAGCGGCGGATATAAGAAGGTCTTTATCTCCGTCGGACAAATTGAGTTTCCCGTCGTTTAACAGAACGTAATAGGGATTGTATTCCGTATACCCGTTGTATTGAGAAGCCTCGGCGACGAGAATTGCGGAAGCCATACCGTTTTTCAGATATTCCGCCACGGCGTATTTGCCGTAATAGTAGTCGTAAGTCTTATAAGAATATTTTTTCTCCGCGTCTATCTTTTGGCAAAATTCCGAATAACCTTCTTTTCCCGTAAGAATCTCGCAATAGGTTGCGGCCTTTACGGAGTCTTCGTATTCGTTTAATTTTAGGCAAAGTTCCGCGAGGTCGGAGTCGTCGTCCGTTTTTTCGTACTGCCGCTCGTAATATTTCACGGAAAGCGCGTACGCTCCCGTGTTATCCCAAAATTTTGCAACGGTTATCGGGGAAACGGCTGCGATTATAAAATATACCGCAAAAATTACGGCTATTGCGACGGCTAAAGTTATCGTCGCCGTATAGAAAACGGTCTTTTTCAAAACATTACTCCAAAACTTTATATTTTTATTGTACCAAACGGCGAATAAAAAATCAACGGTTTTATTAAATTTAATAACCGGCATAATTTAATCTTCTTTTTCATAATTTATTCCGAGGGAGAATTATGAAAAAAAAATTTATCGTTTTTGCCGCAGTTTTTATATGTTTATTGACCTTATCCGCCTGCGAAAAGGGTAACCCTTATGAAAAATTCGTAAGCGAAGCGAGAACGGAAATATACTCCGGAACGTCAGAAAATTATGATATTTCCGCTTATTACGGCTCAAGAGAACAACCGGCGCTAAACGACGGCGAGATCGGCGAAAAAATATACGTCCTTTCTTTGCGCGTAAATAACGGCGGAGTTGATCAGGTGAAAAGAACGGTAACATTAGAATATGAACGCGAAACTTATTCCGGCGAACTAAAGCTTAACGCAATAACGGGCGTTTATGGAACGGAAATAGAAATAAAGAATTTTTCTCCGAAAGAATTTACCGTAACCGTAAGTTCCGGTTCGGATAAAGAACAAGTCCTTTTATCTTCCGATATACCGGAAAACACGATTGACTATCGAACGGCGCTGAATTGTCTTACGGAAAAGCAGGCGGAACTTTTGACCATCTATAAAGACGCGCAAGGGAATTTCAACGGCGAAATACGGTTAAAATTGCTCGTAAAAAGCGATAAGCCTTACTGGTACGTCTCGCTATGCGCAAAAAGCGGAAAAATTCGCGCTCTGCTTTTA
>CAJOMM010000002.1 GCA_905235765.1 uncultured Clostridia bacterium | reverse complement strand
AAAGCCTTGCGTTTTATTCTGCATTGTGTTAAAATGTTTAAGAATTTTTATATAATAGAGGTTATTTATGAAATATACGTTTGAGAAAGCGGAGAAAAGCACGGTAAAAGTAGAGATAAAACTTTCCGCCAAAGAGTGGGAAGAAGCGATAAACGCCGCTTATGAAAAGACCAAAGGCAGATATTCTCTGCCCGGTTTCAGAAAAGGAAAAGTTCCTAAACATCTTCTGGAAGCTACATACGGGGTCGGCGTGTTTTACGAAGACGCCATAAACAATTCGTTCCCCAAATATTACGGCGAGGTTCTCGATAAAGAACCGTCTATAGAGCCGGTAGCAAATCCCGACGTGGACATAAAGAAAATAGACGCTAAAGGTCTTACGCTTGAAGTTATTATACCGGTAAAACCCGACGTAAAACTCGGCGCATATAAAGGTATAAAGTTCAATAAAAAAGAGTATAATGTTACGGATGAAGACGTCGAAGAAGATATCAAGCGTCTGCAAGAACGCAATTCCCGTATGGTAGACGTAGAGGGTAGGGCGGTTGAAAACGGAGACACCGTTATCATAGACTATTCCGGATCTGTGGACGGGGTGAAGTTCGACGGCGGCACGGCAGAAAAACAAACGCTTGTTATAGGCAGCAATACCTTTATTCCCGGTTTCGAAGAACAGATAATCGGTATGAATAAAGGCGACGAAAAGGATATAAAAGTTAAATTCCCCGACGATTATCACGCGGAAAACTTAAAGGGTAAAGATTCCGTATTCGCTATCAAACTGCACGAGATCAAAAAGAAGGAACTTCCGGAAGTTACCGACGAATTCATTAAAGACGCCGTAGGCGCGGAAAGTCTCGAAGCGTATAAAAAAGAAGTCAGAGAAAAACTTGAAAAACAAAATTCCGACAGAGCGGAAAGAGAACTCGAAGACGAGATGATAAAGAAGATAACCGAGACTTCGGAAGTGGAGATTCCGGACGCCATGATAGACCAACAGGTCGACCATATGGTACAAGAAATGGAATACAGAATGTCTTATCAGGGCCTTAAACTCGAGGATTATTTAAAGTATATAGGAAAGACGATGGAGGATTACAGAAAAGAATATTATCCTCAGGCACAGGAAAACGTCAAATCCCAACTCGTTATACAGAAGATAATCGAAGAGGAGAAGATAGAGGCAACCGACGCAGACGTGGAAGAAAGAGTAGCCGAAATGGCAAAAGCGCAGGACAAACCCGTTCCGGACGTCAAGAAAAATATGCAGGCAAGACAGCTCGATTATATTAAGAACGAGATAATAATAAAGAAATTTTTCGAAACTCTTAAGAGCGGCAACGTTATAGAGTAAATGGAGAAGGAAATGGAAATAAAGAACACCGTAGTTCCGTACGTTATCGAAAACACAGGCAAGGGCGAAAGAAGTTACGATATATATTCTCGGCTTTTGGAAGACAGGATAATTTTTCTTACGGGCGAGATAAACGACGCGGTTGCGGACACCGTAGTCGCGCAGTTAATATTTTTGGAAGGGAAAGACCCCAATAAAGATATCGCGCTTTATATAAACAGCCCGGGCGGAAGCGTTACCGCAGGCCTCGCAATTTACGATACGATGAATTATATAAAATGCGACGTAAGCACAATATGTATAGGTCTTGCCGCGTCGATGGGAGCTTTCCTTTTATCCAGCGGCGCAAAGGGGAAGAGGTATGCGCTTCCGAACAGTGAGATTATGATTCACCAACCTTTGGGCGGAGCGCAGGGTCAGGCGAGCGATATAAAGATTCAGGCGGATCATATTATCAAGACTAAACACCGCTTAAATTCAATTTTGGCTAAAAACAGCGGCAAACCTTACGAGATAGTGGAGAAAGATACGGACAGAGACAATTATTTGTCCGCAGAAGAAGCCAAAGAATACGGACTTATAGACGAAATATTTGAAAAACGTCCGTAAATTATCGGAGATATATGAAGATCAGTAAAGACGGCGACAAATCCTTTTGTGCATTTTGCGGAAAAACCGAAGACATGGTAAAGCATCTCGTCGTAGGGCCTAACGGGCTTTACATTTGCGACGAGTGCGTTGACGTGTGTCTTTCTATAATCAAAGAAGACGAGGCGAAGGAAAGCAAGAAAGACCCCGTAGAACTTTTAAAACCTGCGGAAATAAAGGCGAAACTCGACGAATATATTATCGGTCAGGAAGAAGCGAAAAAGGTTTTATCCGTAGCCGTATATAATCATTATAAGAGAATAAACGCCAAGTCCGATGAAAACGAAGTGGATCTCGATAAAAGCAATATTTTACTTTTGGGGCCTACGGGCAGCGGAAAAACTTTGCTTGCGAAAACTTTGGCGAAAATTTTGGACGTGCCGTTCGCCGTTGCGGACGCGACCACGCTTACGGAAGCCGGATACGTCGGCGAAGACGTGGAGAATATTCTGTTAAAGCTTATTCAGAACGCGGATTACGACGTTGAAAAGGCTCAGAAAGGAATAATTTATATAGACGAAATCGATAAGATTGCCAGGAAATCGGAGAACGTGTCCATAACGCGCGACGTTTCCGGCGAGGGCGTGCAGCAGGCTCTTCTGAAAATCATAGAGAGTACTGTAGCGAACGTTCCTCCGCAGGGAGGAAGGAAACACCCCCAGCAGGAATGTTTGAGAATAGATACCACTAATATATTGTTTATTTGCGGCGGTGCGTTCGTCGGGTTGTCGGATATAGTGTCGAAGAGAAAGGAAAACGCCTCTTTGGGATTTGGCGGCAACGTGGAAAACGTCAATAAAGACGAATTCGATTTTACAAAAGAAATAACGCCGCAGGATCTTATAAAATTCGGGCTTATTCCCGAATTTGTCGGAAGAGTTCCGATAACGGTCGGACTTCACGCTTTAGATGAAAGCGCGCTCGTAAATATTTTGACAAAACCTAAAAACGCGCTCATAAAACAGTATAAGCGTCTTATAGGCTTAGACAACGTCGAACTTGAAATAACCGACGGCGCCGTAAACGCCGTTGCGCGCCGCGCGATAGCGCTTAAGACGGGCGCGAGAGGGCTTCGTACTATTCTGGAAAATCTTATGATAGACACTATGTACGAATTGCCTTCCGATAAAGATATAGAAAAGGTTATCGTAGACGAAAACGTAGTGGAAAGCGGCGCTAAACCGACTATAGTCAGAAAAGAAATAGCGTAAGTCTTTTTAAATGGTAAAGTTTGAACATAAATTCGATTCGAAAATCAGCGACGCCGCTAATAAACAGACTCTTAATGCTGACCGAAAAACTCGGTGAAAAATTCAAAAAAAGGGTCAGAAGTTAAAACCGCTTCGGATTTTTAAAAAAATCATAAAATAATTCAAAAAAATATAAAAATATCATAAAAATCGTTTGACAAAAGCGGTCTGTGGTTGCTATAATACAAAGGCTGTGTAATTTGGGTTGAGACGAAAAGTTACTTAATTCAAGCGATTTGAAAGATAATTTTCGTTGACAAGTGTGGGGACGAGATCCCTGCGACTAACTACCGCATATAGGTAAATTAGGTTCATTCGCAGCGACTTAATAAAATTTAAGTATCGGCGAATGAATTTTTTTATTTTTAATTTTACGACACACGCGGCAAAGTTTACAGCGAGAAAAAGTTAGGTAAAAAAAGGAGAAAAAATGGCAAGTCAGAAAATCAGAATCAAATTAATGTCGTACGACGTTGAAATGTTGGACAGCGCGGCTGCTAAAATTGTAGAAACAATGCAGAAATCCGGCGCAAAAATAAGCGGTCCTATTCCGCTCCCTACGGAAAAAGAAGTTATAACGATACTTCGTTCTCCGCACAAATATAAAGATTCCAGGGAACAGTTCGAAATCAGGACGCACAAGAGACTTATAGATATTTATTCGCCCAACGTAAAGCTTTTGGATAGCATCCATCTTCCTGCAGGCGTAGATATCAAAATCAAACTGTAAACAAAAACATTAATATATACGGAGGTGAACTTTATCTATGAATAAAGCAATCATTGGTAAAAAGTTGGGCATGACGCAACTTTTCTCGAAAGACGGCAAAGTTATTCCCGTAACCGTTATAGAAGCAGGTCCCTGCTCGGTTGTTCAGGTAAAAACTTTGGAGAGAGACGGTTATTCCGCGATTAAACTCGGTTTTAACCAGGTGGAAGAAAAGAAATTAAACAAGCCGCAAGCCGGTCAGTTCAAAAAAGCCGGCGTCGCACCCTGCAAGGTCTTAAAAGAATTCAGGATCGACGGGGCGGAAGGTTATACGGTAGGCGCTGTCGTTACCTGCGATACGTTTGCGGAAGGCGATAAGATAGACGTTTCCGGCGTAACCAAGGGACACGGATTTACCGGCGTTATCAAAAGATGGAACAATCACAGACTTAAAGAAACTCACGGCGTAGGCCCTGTACACAGGGAAGTCGGTTCTATGAGTGCGAACAGTTCGCCGTCAAGGGTATTCAAAGGTAAAAAGATGCCCGGTCAGTACGGACATGAAAACGTTACGATTTTGAATCTCGAAGTCGTAAGGGTAGACAAGGAAAGAAACGCAATACTCGTTAAAGGCGCGGTTCCCGGACCCGTAAACGGTATCGTTACACTTCGTAACAGCGTTAAAGCGTAAGGAGAAAGAATATGCCAAGTGTTAAATTATACGATATGAAAGCCAACGAAGTAGGCACTCTCGATTTGAGCGACGCTTTGTTCGGCGCGGAATATAACGAATCGGTTATTCATCAGGCGGTCGTAACGAGACTTGCCAACGAAAGACAGGGGACCAAGAGTACCCTTACCCGTAGCGAAGTTCGCGGCGGCGGTATTAAACCTTGGAGACAGAAAGGTACCGGTAGGGCAAGACAAGGATCTATAAGGAGTCCTCAATGGGTAAAAGGCGGCGTTGTATTCGCACCCAAGCCCAGAGATTTCTCCAAAAAGATGAATTATAAAGCAAAAGAAGTAGCGCTCTTTTCGGCTTTGTCTGAAAAGATTAGAAGCGAAGAGGTTATCTTTATCGACGAAATAAAGGTAGCCGAACCCAAAACCAAAGAGATGGCTGCTTTCTTAAAGGCGTTCGGATTGACCAAAAGCGTATTGCTTGTAATGGATAACAGCGATGAAGCCGTACTCCGTGCAAGCGCGAATATCTCCGCGATATCGACCATCAACGTAGCTCAGATAAATACCTACGACGTGGTCAAAAACGCGAAAGTGGTTATTTCCAAGAAAGCCCTTGAAAAAATCGAGGAGGTCTACGGAGCATAATGACTGCGCACGATATAATAATCAAACCGCTTCTTTCCGAAAAGAGTTACGCGGGGATAAAAGACAAGAAGTATTACTTCATAGTGGCTAAAAACGCCAACAAGACTCAAATCAAATTGGCTATTGAAGAAATTTTTGACGTCAAGGTTGAAAAGGTCAATACCGCCAACGTACACGGCAAACTTAAAAGACAGGGAAAATACGAAGGTTACACCCCAGACTATAAGAAGGCTGCCGTTAAACTGAAAAAAGACAGCAAGTCTATTGCTTTCTTTGATTCGTTGTCCTAAAGGGTGGGAGGAAAAGAATAATGGCTATTAAAAGATATAAACCAACGTCGTCTGCTCGTCGTTTTATGACGGTAAGCGCATACGACGAAATAACCTCGAAAAAGCCCGAAAGATCTTTGCTTGAAGATCAGAGGAAATCGGGCGGAAGAAACGCTCAAGGTAAGATAACCGTTCGTCATATCGGCGGCGGAAACAAGAGAAAATACCGCATTATCGACTTCAAGAGAAGTAAAGACGGAGTACCTGCAACGGTAAAGAGTATCGAATACGATCCCAACCGCAGCGCAAATATAGCTCTTCTTTATTATGCGGACGGCGCCAAAACTTATATTCTTGCGCCCGTAGGCTTAAAAGTCGGCGACACGGTATTGTCGGGTGAAACTGCTGATATTAAGGCAGGCAACGCACTTCAATTAAAAGATATTCCCGTAGGTACGATGGTACACAATATCGAGATGCAGCCCGGTAAAGGCGGACAGATAGCGAGAGCCGCGGGTATGAGCGCGCAGATAATGGCGCGTGGCGACAAATACGTTACGATTAAGATGCCCAGCGGTGAAATGAGATATATACTTGCGACCTGCAAAGCAACCGTAGGTCAGGTAGGAAATCTCGAACATGAGATCATAAGAGTCGGTAAGGCCGGTAAGACCAGATATCTGGGAACGAGACCCACCGTCCGCGGCGTCGTGATGAATCCTTGCGATCACCCTCACGGCGGCGGCGAAGGCAAATCTCCCGTCGGTATGCCGGGGCCTGTTACTCCTTGGGGTAAACCTGCTCTCGGTTATAAGACCAGGAAGCATAAGAAAGCCTCCAATAAACTTATTATTACCAGAATAAATTAAGGAGAACGGTATGTCGAGAAGTGTTAAAAAAGGTCCTTACGTAGAACCTAAACTCTTAAAAAGAGTTGAAGAATTAAACGAAAAGAACGAAAAGAAAGTCTTGAAAACGTGGTCAAGATCGTCGACGATATTTCCGCAGATGGTAGGTCATACGATAGCGGTATACGACGGCAGGAAGCACGTGCCGGTATATATAACGGAAGATATGGTAGGATGTAAACTCGGTGAGTTCGCGCCGACCAGAACTTTCAAGGGGCACGGCGGAACGGATAAAAAGACTAACGCCAAGTAGGAGGCTGCAAAATGGCAAAGAATTTAAGAGAAAAAACCGCGAAGATCGCGGAAAATAAAGACAGACGCCCCAAGGCTGTAGCGAGGCACGTAAGGATTTCTCCTTATAAAGTGAGAATCGTGCTTGACGTTATCAGGGGCAAAAACTACAGAGAAGCGTTGGCTATTTTGGAGAACACTCCGAAAGCCGCTTCCGATCCTATAAGAAAGGTTCTTATGTCGGCAGCCGCTAACGCCGAGAATAATTTGGGGTTAAGCAAAGACAATTTGTTCGTTGCCGAATGTTTTGCGGATCAGGGTCCCACGCTCAAAAGGGTAATGCCGAGAGCACAAGGACGTGCGTTCAGAATATTAAAACGTACCAGCCATATAACGGTAGTGCTGGACGCAAAGGCGTAAGAGGAGGTTTTTATGGGACAGAAAGTTAATCCCCACGGTTTAAGAGTCGGAATCATAAAAGATTGGGATTCTCATTGGTTTGTGGAAAAGAGCGATATAGCGGCTAACGTTAAAGAAGATAACGAGATTCGCAACGTTCTCAAAAAGAAATACTATCAAGCGGCAATCTCCAAGATCGCGATAGAAAAAGCGGCGAAGAGAGTAACGATAAACATTTATACCGCACGCCCCGGCGTTCTTATCGGAAAGCAGGGATCGGAAATCGAAATTATCAAGAAGACCGTAGCCAAAGTCTGCGGCGATAAACAGATATCGGTCAACATATCCGAAGTTAAGAAACCCGACGCGGACGCTCAACTCGTAGCGGAAGGAATCGCGACTCAACTTGAAAAGCGCGTATCTTTCAGAAGGGCTATGAAACAAGCTATATCGAGGAGTATGCGCAGCGGTATAAAAGGAATAAAAGTTTCCGTTGCGGGGAGACTCGACGGCGCGGAGATCGCGAGAACGGAACACTATCACGAAGGATCTATTCCGCTTCAGACGTTGAGAGCGGATATCGATTACGGTTTTGCGGAAGCGCACACGACTTTCGGTGTTATCGGCATCAAATGCTGGATATATAAGGGCGAAGTCATCGGCGCTCCCAAGAAGAAGGAAGGAGGCGAGTAATAATTATGTTGATGCCTAAACGTGTTAAAAGAAGAAGAGTACACCGTGGCAGAATGACCGGCAAGTGCAACAAAGGCAATAAGATTGCTTACGGTGATTACGGTTTAGTAGCTTTGGAACCGGCTTGGATTAAATCCAATCAGATAGAAGCCGCCCGTGTAGCTATGACGAGATTTATAAAGAGAGGCGGAAAGGTGTGGATAGATATATTCCCCCACAAGCCTGTAACGAAGAAACCTGCCGATAGCCGTATGGGAAGCGGTAAAGGTTCCGTAGAATATTGGGTAGCGGTTGTAAAACCGGGCAGAGTGCTTTTTGAGATGTCCGGTATATCCGAAGATATCGCAAAAGAGGCGATGCGTCTTGCGGGGCACAAACTTCCCATAAAGACCAAATTCGTAAAGAGAGCGGATCTGGAACAGGAAATAAATAATGAAGGCGGTGAAAGTTTATGAAAGCAAAAGAACTCCGCGAATTAACGGTAGAAGAATTGAATAACAAACTTAAAGAACTTTCCGAAGAGCTTTTTAATCTTCGTTTCCGCCACGCGATAGGGCAGCTTGAAAACCCTTCGTCGCTTGCAACCTGCAAAAAGGATATTGCAAGGGTAAAGACCCTTTTAAGGGAAAAAGAACTTGCGGCAAAGTAGGAGTGGAATTATGGAAAGAAATTTAAGAAAAGAAAGGGTCGGCATAGTCGTTTCCGATAAAATGGATAAGACGGTAGTCGTAGCCATCGAAGAAAGATATAAACACCCTTTGTATAAGAAAACGGTTAAGAAAACTCACAAATTTAAGGCTCATGACGAGGCTAACGCGTGCGGAATCGGCGATAAGGTTCTAATTGTTGAAACGCGTAAACTTTCCAAGGATAAGAATTGGAGAGTTGCCGAAATCATCGAGAAGGCGAAGTAAGGAGGCGCAAGATGATACAACCATTTACGAGATTAAAAGCGGCGGACAATTCCGGTGCAAAAGAATTGATGTGTATTAAAGTCTTGGGCGGATCTTATAGAAAAACGGGCAACATAGGGGACGTAATAGTCGCTTCCGTTAAGACCGCAACTCCCGGCGGCGCCGTTAAAAAGGGCGAAGTCGTTAAAGCCGTTATAGTAAGAAGTACGAACGGCGTGAGGAGGAACGACGGAACATACGTTCGTTTCGACGAAAATGCGGCAGTCATTATAGACGCGCAGAAACAACCGAGAGGAACGCGTATCTTTGGACCGATAGCAAGAGAATTGCGCGATAAAGATTATATGCGTATTATATCTCTCGCGCCCGAAGTTTTATAAGGAGAACAGCGATGAAAGTTAAAAAGAACGATACTGTTTTGGTTTTAACGGGAAAAGACGCCGGCAAGACTGCAAAGGTTTTGGTAGCGATGCCCAAGACCAACAAGGTTGTTGTCGACGGAATAAACGTTCAGAAAAAGCATAAGAAAGCGAGAAGCGCACAGGAAGTTAGTTCCATAGTAAACCAGTCCGGTCCTATAGACGCTTCCAACGTGCTGGTAATATGTTCTTCCTGCGGAAAGGCGACGAGAGTTGCTTACAAGGTGGAAGGAGATAAGAAAGTCCGCGTATGCAAGAAGTGCGGAGCGGTACTCGACACGACCAAAGAAGCTAAAGAAGTGAAGAAAACTTCTAAGAAAAAGACCAAGAAAGAAGCGGCTGAAGCCGAAGCGAAATAAGACGGAGGGAAACTAAAATGGCAGCAAAAAAGACTCAGGTTGCTAAAGAAACTGTAACCGAGAAGACTCCTAACAGGGTCAAGGAATTGTACGTAAATACCGTAGTTCCCGCTCTTATGAAGAAGTTTAATTATAAAAACGTCAACCAAGTGCCTAAACTTGTTAAAATAACCATCAATTCGGGACTTGGCGACGTAAAAGACAATGCGAAGAGCGTTCAGCTTGCGCAGGAAGAATTAAGACAAATATCCGGGCAGAAACCCATACTTACACAGGCTAAGAAATCCGTCGCGAACTTCAAGATAAGAGAAGGACAGAATATTGGTATGAAGGTAACCTTAAGAGGTACCAGAATGTATGAATTCTTCGATAAATTCATCTCCATCGCTCTTCCGAGGGTAAGGGATTTCAGAGGTGTTTCTACGAAGTCTTTCGACGGAAGAGGCAATTATGCAATGGGCGTTAAAGAACAGTTGATATTCCCTGAAATTTCCTACGATCAGGTAGAGAAGATCAGAGGTTTCGATATTTGCATAACCACCACGGCTAAAACCGACGAAGAGGCGAGAGAATTGCTTGCAATGCTCGGTATGCCTTTTGCCAATAAGTAAGAAGGAGAAGAAACATGGCTAAGAAAGCAATGATAAACAAGCAGCAAAGACCTGCTAAATTTTCCACCAGAGCCTATACGAGATGTTCTATATGCGGTCGTCCTCACGCGGTAATTCGCAAATACGGCATCTGCCGTATCTGTTTCAGAAATTTGGCGTATAAAGGACAGATCCCCGGCGTTAAAAAGGCGAGTTGGTAAAGGAGGATATTAAAATGACAGACGTTATAGCGGATATGCTTACGAGAATCAGAAACGCTGTTTCCGCGAAGCACGAAACCGTGGAGATTCCCGCTTCAAATACTAAAAAGGCTATTGCCGAAATACTTTTGAAAGAGGGTTATATTTCCGCAGTGGAAATTCTCGAAGGCGTTCAAGGTACTATAAAAATCACCCTTAAATACGACGGAAAGAACAAAGTTATTTCCGGACTTAAGAGGGTAAGTAAACCGGGACTCAGGGTTTACGTCGGAGCAGACGAAATTCCTCAGGTTTTAGGCGGACTCGGAATCTCGATTCTTTCCACTTCCAAAGGTATTATGACCGGGAAAGAAGCGAAAGCAGCAAATCAGGGCGGGGAAGTTCTCGCCTACGTTTGGTAGGAGGTTATTATGTCAAGAATTGGAAACGCTCATATAGTTGTACCTGCCGGCGTTACGGTGGATTTTAAGGACAACGTTATTACCGTTAAAGGCCCGAAAGGAACTTTGACGCAGAGTTACGATCCCATTATTACCCCGTCTATCGAAGGAAACGTAATAATCTTTAAGAGAGCAAACGATTTGGGCCCCACCAAAGCTAAGCACGGTTTATACAGGGCGCTAACCGCGAATATGATTAAAGGCGTTACGGAAGGCTATAAGAAGAGTCTTCAAGTAAACGGCGTAGGTTGGAAAGTTACGAAACAAGGCAAGAAGATTGTGTTGAACGTAGGATTTTCTCATCCCGTAGAAGTTGAGGAAGTCGAAGGAATCACTTTGGATTGCCCCGGACAGACCGAAATTACCGTTTCCGGTATCGATAAAGAAAAAGTCGGGCAATTCGCCGCAATGATAAGAGGTATCCGCGAACCGGAACCCTATCACGGATACGGAATCAAGTATTCCGATGAAGTAATTGCTCGTAAAGTCGGTAAAGCGGCAGGCGGCAAAGGTTAAGATTTAACGTACTTTTAGTGGGCGAACTATCGCTCGCCGAGTGCGCCGTTGGCGCGAAAAGTTATTAAATAGGAGTAAACCATGATTACAAAAATCAATAAAAACAAAGACAGATTAAAAAGACATAAAAGGGTAAGACGTAATATCAAAGGAACGGCGGAAACGCCCAGACTTTCGGTTTACAGAAGTCTTAACAATATCTACGCCCAGTTGATTGACGACGTAAAGGGACACACGCTTGTTACCGCGTCTACACTCGATAAAGAACTTAAAGGTACTTTGGGCGACAAAGATAAGAAAGCACAAGCTTTCGCGGTAGGCGAACTTATCGCTAAAAAGGCGAAAGAGAAAGGGATAGAAACCGTCGTATTCGACAGGGGCGGATACCTTTATACCGGCAGGGTTGCTAATCTTGCCGACGGCGCAAGAAAAGGCGGCCTTCAATTCTGAGTTAAAAAGGAGAAACGAATATGGCAAGAGATAATAACAGAGCGCCGAGAAAGGCGGAAGAAAACGACGGGCTTATCAAAAAGACCATTTCCATCAACCGTGTTACCAAGGTTGTTAAGGGCGGTAAGAACATGCGTTTTGCGGCTTTCGTAGTCGTAGGCGACGGAAAGGGCAAGATAGGATGCGCTTTAGGTAAATCAACCGAAGTTCCGGAGGCTATAGACAAGGCGACGGCGCGCGCTAAAAAGAATATGATTCCCGTATCGCTTTTAGGAACGAGTATTCCTCACGAAGTCATCGGAAAATTCGGCAGCGGCACGGTTTTGATGATGCCGGCTGCAGAAGGTACCGGAGTTATAGCCGGCGGCCCCGTTCGTGCGGTAATGGAAGCGGTAGGTATTACCGATATAAGAACCAAATCTCACGGAACGAATAACCCCATAAACTGCGTAAAAGCGGCTATACAAGGGCTTAAAGATTTAAGATCCGCTGAACAAGTCGCGGCGATTCGTGGCAAAACGATCGAAGAAATCAACGGTTAAGGAGAATAGAAATGGCTAAAGCAAAGAAAACCGAAACCGGTAAAATTAAAGTAACGCTTGTAAAGAGCACGATAGCGGTATTACCGCAACACAAAAAGATTGTAGAAGCTTTGGGACTTAAGAAGATAAATTCTTCAAAGATTCTCGAAGAGACGCCGAGCAATCTCGGTATGATATCTAAAGTCGGTTACCTTTTGAAAGTCGAAAAGATTTAAAAGGTCAAGGCGAAATAAGGAGTTAAAAACATGAAATTAGGTAATTTAAGTCCAGCCCCCGGAGCGGTAACTCCGGCAAAAAGGTTGGGGCGTGGTATCGGCAGCGGACTCGGCAAGACCAGCGGTAAGGGACATAAAGGTCAATGGGCAAGAAGCGGCGGCGGAGTTCGTCCCGGATTCGAAGGCGGTCAAATGCCTTTGATCAGACGTGTTCCGAAACGCGGTTTCAATAATATTTTCAAAAACGAATACAGTATAGTCAACCTTTCCGTGTTAGAAGGGTTTGAAGCCGGTTCCGTAGTCGATTTGAACGTTCTTGCCGAAAAAGGTCTTATAAAGCTTGTGAAAGGCAGCGTCGGACTTAAAGTTTTGGGCAACGGCGAACTCACTAAATCTTTGACCGTTAAAGCCAACGCTTTTTCTAAATCCGCTAAAGAAGCGATTGAAAAAGTCGGCGGAACGGCTGAACTTATCTAACCTGAGCGGTTAGATTTTAGGAGGGTAAAATGTGGCAGACGATAGTAAACGCGTTTAAAATAAAAGAAGTAAGAAGAAAAATCCTTATAACTATCGGAATTTTGTTCATATATAGGTTGGGATGCTATATTCCGGTACCCGGCGTTAATTTGTTTAGCGGCTTACAGGATTATACTTATCTTCAGATTATGAGCGCAGTTTCCGGTGGCGCGTTGCAATATGGTACGTTCTTCGCAATGGGTATCGGACCGTATATCAACGCATCGATAATAATTCAACTTTTAACGGTTGGTATTCCTGCCTTGGAAAGATTAAGCAAGCAGGGTGAAGAAGGCAGGAAGAAAATCAATACGTATACGAGAATCCTGACTTTATTCCTTGCGATTGCGCAATCGATAGGTATAATCGTGGCGTTCAGTGGCTCGATAGAAACCGCGCAGATATTCGGGAAAGAGGGCTTTGCTGAATTTATGAGTTACGTTTTCCTCGTTATCGTATATACTGCCGGCGCCGCTCTTACTATGTGGCTTGGTGAAAGAATAACTGACTACGGTGTAAGCAACGGTATATCGCTTTTGATCTTTGCCGGTATTATCGCGACGGCAGGTAACTCCATTTTAGCGCTTTTGACCAATCTGGGAAACACTGCAACCGCACAAAACGCCGCTTGGCAGCTTATCGGATTCGTAATTGCGGCTATCGTTATATTCGGAGCTATCGTTACCGTTGAAAGCGCAGAGAGAAAAATCCCCGTTCAATATGCAAAACAGGTGAAAGGCAGAAAGATGTACGGCGGTCAGTCAACGAATATTCCGATCAAAGTAAACGCTTCCGGCGTTATGCCTTTGATCTTCGCGTTCGCTATACTTTCTTTCCCTGATTTAATTATGAACCTGTTCGGTCTTTCGACCGTCAATAGCGGATTTTACGCTTGGTGGCATACTTATATGGGAACCGGAAGTTATCTCTATATGGTAATTCTGTGCGTTCTTATCTTGTTTTTCTCTTATTTCTACAACCAGATTCAGTTCAATCCGGAAGATATAAGTAAGAGTATACAAGGCAACGGCGGATTTATCCCCGGTATAAGACCTGGTAAACCTACTGCGGAATATCTTAAGAGAGTTTCAAACAGAATCACTCTGTTCGGCGCGATATATCTTGCGATAGTAGCGTTGGTGCCTTCGGTTGTGTTTAAGACGATAGGCGGAGATTCATTGGTCAACGTGTTCAGCGCAACAGGATTATTGATCGTAGTTTCCGTAGCGCTCGAATTCGATCAGGCGCTTACGTCTCAGATAATGATGAAGAATTATAAAGGTTTCTTAAAATAAACAAATGAAATTAATTCTACTTGGCGCTCCGGGTAGCGGAAAAGGAACGCAAGCCGCGTTTTTGTGTGGGAAGTTGCATTTACCTCACATTTCCACCGGAGATATATTTAGGGATAACATTAACAGACAGACAGCCTTAGGTGTAAGAATTAAAAACATAATAGACGCGGGCGATTTTTGTCCCGACGACTTGACTGTGGAAATCGTAAAGGATAGACTTCTTTCCCCGGATTGCAAAAACGGATATTTGCTTGACGGTTTTCCCAGAAACATTTTTCAGGCTAAAGCTTTAGACGAGTTTGATAAACCGGATACCGTAATAAATTTTGACGTAGATATAAAGGTGATTCACCATCGGTTGACCGGCAGAAGACTTTGCAGAAAGTGTGGTAATTCGTATCACATAGACAATATCGGCGAAAGTAAAATTTGTCCGTCGTGCGGCGGAGAGATTTACGTCAGAGCTGACGATAATCCGGTTTCCGTTGAAGAGCGACTCGCCGTTTATCAAGAACAGACGTTTCCTCTTAAAGAATATTACGAAAAGCAGGGTAAACTGCTGAACGTAGACGGGAACAGAAACAGAGAGCTGATACTTGCCGATATATTAAAAGGTTTAGGTATATGATAACCGTAAAGACCGAAGAACAGTTAGAGCGTATGCGCGTAAGCGGCAAAATGACCGGCGATTTACTTAAGTATCTCGAAAAGATAATTAAGCCCGGTATGAGTACTTTAGACGTCGACAAACGCGCTTACGAATTTATCAAATCTTTGGGGGCGGAACCTTCTTTTCTTAACTATGCCGGCTATCC
Source organism: uncultured Clostridia bacterium (assembly GCA_905235765.1). Lineage (GTDB taxonomy): Bacteria > Bacillota > Clostridia > Christensenellales > Borkfalkiaceae > UBA1259. The sequence continues at coordinate 4,252 of CAJOMM010000002.1, read as the reverse complement.
TGCCTCTACTTGCGTCTCGATAGACGATACGGTCGTTCACGGTATTCCTTCCGATGATATAATAATAAGGGAAGGACAGATCGTAAGCATAGACGTCGGGGTATATTTTAACGGTTACCACGGCGACGCCGCGAGAACCTTTATGATTGGCGACGTAGGCGAAGAAAAACGTAAACTTGTAGAAGTAACGGAGAGATGTTTTTTTAACGCGATAGAACATATTACCGAAGGGACGCCGATTGGAGATATAGGTTATTACGTTCAAAGCTATGCGGAAGCCAACGGATTTTCCGTAGTACGCGCTTTAGGCGGACACGGGATAGGCAGTAAAATGCACGAAGATCCGTTTATTCCCAACTTCGGAAGGAAAGGAACGGGCATACGCCTCAAACAAGGCATGTGCATAGCCGTAGAGCCAATGATAAACGCGGGCGTGTTTCAGGTAGAGTTTTTGTCGGACGGGTGGACGGTAAAGACGAAAGACAGAAGACCCTCCGCGCATTATGAAAATACTATTGCAATAACTTCTTCAGGCGTAGAAATTCTGACGCTGTGAGAAAAAACAGGTAGGAGGAACCGAATAGTGTCAAAAGACGACGTTATAGAAGCCGAAGGCGTTGTGGTAGACGTATTGCCTAACGCAATGTTTAAGGTAAAATTGTCAAACGGACATATTATAACAGCCCACATATCGGGCAAACTTCGTCAGCATTATATAAAAATAATTTTAGGCGATAGCGTCAAGTTGGAGATGAGTCCTTACGACTTAACGAAAGGAAGAATAACTTGGCGTAGTAAATCTTAAATTTAAAGGAGATACCAAAATGAAAGTAAGACCTTCAGTTAAACCCATGTGCGACAAATGCAAGGTAATAAAGAGGAACGGAAAAGTAATGGTAATTTGTTCCAAGAACAAAAACCACAAGCAAAGACAGGGCTGATCCCAAGCCTAAGTTAGGGATAGCGAAAAAAAACGAAAACGATTTGGCGTTCATTCCAGACGCCGAAGAAGTTTCGGTGTAAATAAACCAAATAAAATTTTTAAAGGAAAAAATACGGAGGTATTTAATGGCACGTATAGCCGGCGTTGATTTGCCGAACAACAAAAGAGTCGAAATAGGACTTACGTATATATACGGCATAGGACTTTCGACAGCCAAAAAGATCATTAAAGAAACAGGCGTAAATCCCGACACCAGAGTTAAAGACTTGAGTGAAGAGGAAGTCGCTAAATTGAGAGAGTATATCGAACACAATATCCACGTAGAGGGCGATTTGCGTAGCGAAGTAAGTCTTTCCATCAAAAGGCTTATAGAAATAGGTTGCTATCGCGGTGTTCGTCACAGAAAGAACCTTCCCGTAAGAGGACAGAGTTCAAAGAGAAACGCGAGAACCAGAAAAGGTCCTCGTCGTACCGTCGCCAAGAAAAAGACGGCAACGAAATAAGGAGTAATTAACGATGGCTCAAGTAACTAAGAAAACAGTTAAAAAGCGTAAGGACGCAAGGAAAGTCGATAAAGGACAAGTACACATACAGGCGTCTTTCAACAATACATTAGTAACTATAACCGATATGCAGGGCAATACCGTATCCTGGTCGAGCGCCGGTTCGTTGGGGTTTAAGGGTTCCAGGAAAAGCACTCCGTTTGCTGCGCAAATGGCAGCGGAAGCGGCAGGCAAGGTAGCCAGAGAACAGGGTATGCGTTCCGTTGAGGTATACGTTAAAGGCCCGGGCGCAGGAAGAGAAGCGGCAATCCGCGCTCTTGCAAATTGCGATATGGAAGTAACCCTTATTCAGGACGTTTCTCCGATTCCGCACAACGGATGCAGACCGCCCAAAAAACGTAGAGTATAACGGAGGAAAACAAAATGGCTAAATATACTGAATCCAAATGTCGTTTATGCAGGCGCGAAGGCGCAAAACTTTTCTTGAAAGGCGAAAGATGCTTTAAAGGTTCTTGCGCTTTTGAAAGAAGACCCGTTGCTCCCGGTCAGCACGGTATGGCGAGAAAGAAAATTTCCGAATACGGACTTCAACTTCGTGAAAAACAGAAATGTAAGAGAATTTACGGAGTTCTTGAAGGACAGTTCAGAAAATATTATGAAAAAGCCGACAGGATGAAGGGTATAACCGGTGAAAACATGTTATCCCTTTTGGAAAGAAGGCTCGACAACGTTATTTTCAGAATGGGAATCGGTTCTTCGAGATCGCAAGCTCGTCAACTCGTAACACACGGACATTTTACCGTAAACGGTAAGAAAGTCAACATAGCGTCTTATTCGGTTAAAGTTGGCGACGTAATTGCGGTAAAAGAAAACAAAAAGGATAACAAATATTTCTCCGAAATCAAGACTATGAAAGTAGGCTCGATGCCCAAGTGGTTGGAATTCAATCCGGAAACCTTGGAAGGAAAAATACTTGCGTTACCTACGAGAGAGGATATCGACGTAACCATTAAAGAACACATGATCGTCGAGTTGTATTCTAAATAATAATTAAAAATTAAATCCGAAGGGTTTTGCGAGGGGAAAGGTGCGGTATTCCACGCTGCAGTCAAGAATGCTCGCAAGCCCGCGTTTCGGAACTATTTAAAGGAGGATAATTTCTTATGATGGAAATTGAAATGCCAAAAATAGCAGTGGAAGAAAACGAAGAGAGAAGTTATGCGAAAATAGTCGTCGAACCTTTGGAAAAAGGTTTCGGACTTACGCTCGGCAACGCGTTAAGACGTATACTTTTGTCTGCGCTCCCCGGAGTGGCGATACAAAACATAAAGTTTTCCGAAGATTTGGGAATTAAACACGAATTTTCTACTATTCCCAAGATCAAAGAAGACGTTACGGAGATAATTCTTAACTTAAAATGCGTGGCGATAAAGTCAAGCGTGCTTGAAAAAGATTATAAAAAGAACGTAAAACTTTTCAAAGAAGGACCTGCGGTAGTCAAAGCCGGCGACATATGTTGCGATTCGGAACTTGAAATACTTAATCCCGATCAGTATATCTGTACGATAGACGAAGGCGGTAAGATCGATATGGAACTTACCGTAGGTATGGGCAGAGGGTATCAGGACGCGAACGAACACAAAGTTGACGTGATAGATAATATTGCGATAGACAGTATTTATACGCCCGTTAAAAAGGTAAGTTACAACGTAACGGCGACGCGTGTAGGTCAAAGCGTAGACTTTGACAAACTGACTCTCGAAGTTTGGACGAACGGTGCGTTCTCCGGCAGAGATATAGTAAGTCTTGCGGCTAAAATAATGGAAGAACATATCAAAATGTTCGTATCTTTATCTGAAGTCGGCAATATCGGTATTCTTGTTCCGCCGGAAGAAGATAAAAAGACCAAAATACTTGAAATGACGATAGAGGAAATGGATCTTTCCGTACGTTCTTACAACTGCTTGAAGAGAGCAAACATTCATACCGTAGAAGATTTAACTAAAAAGACAGAAGACGATATGCTTAAAGTTCGTAATCTGGGCAAGAAATCACTTGATGAAGTTATATATAAGCTTGAAAGTTACGGTTTAAAATTACAGGATCCGGAGGAATAAAAAATGGCAAGGAAATTAGGATTAAACGCTACGCAGAGAGTAGCGCTGATAAAGAATCAGGCGTCCGCGCTTTTATGGTATGGTAAAATAGAAACGACCGAAGCGAGAGCCAAAGAGGTCGCACCCTATGTGGCTAAAATTTTGACGCTTGCGGTAAACACGTATACGGATACCGTAGAGAGCAAGGTAACGGTTGTAGACGATAAAGGTAAAGAAACTACTAAAACTCTCGTTAAAGACGGCACTAAAAAACTCAACGCAAGAAGAAAGATAATGTCGATGGTTATAGACCTTAAAGAAGTAAAGGGATTCAAAGAAAGCAAACCCGACTTCAAAAAGAGAACGAGAGCGGTAAAAAGTCCGCTTATAGAGAAGATATTCGACGAATACGCACCCAAGTACGCCGCTCGCAAAGAAGAGAGCGGTAACGGCGGCGGATATACGAGAATCTATAAACTCGGACCCCGTAAGGGAGACGCGGCAGAAGTCGCCATAATCGAACTCGTAGACTGATAAATAATCAAATAAACACCGCACCCTCCGAAATTCATTTCGGAGGGTGCGATATTTTTGACGTTATTTTATTAGTAAAAGACGATACAGACCTTTATAATAAAGCGATAAAGTATATAATAAAACATACGGTTGTAACGATAAGTCCGCCAATCGATAAGCCTGTACCTTTACCT
>CAJOMM010000001.1:9631-30546 GCA_905235765.1 uncultured Clostridia bacterium | reverse complement strand
GACTTAATTCCCTTGCTTTCTATCTTCAGTTTGTTCGGTTTAAGCGAATTTTCCAATGCCGCCCCGTCGGTATCCACCAAGAGAGTACCGTGGCACATTATTCTGTCTCCGTATACGGTCTTAGCCGTTCCGGAAATTTTTTTGCCGTCAACGGTTATATCGTTCCTGCCGGAAAATTCCGCGTTTAACCCGAGAGAATTGAGATATTCGACAATTGGTCTTGCAAAAAACTCGTAAGAATCCGAATTTTCATCATATGGCGCAATAAAGGTGTAACAGAGATTATTAAGGTCGTGATATACCGCTCCGCCGCCAGTAAGCCGCCTGACGACTTTGACGTCATGAGCCCGTACGTAATTCAGATTAACTTCCTGAAATGCGTTTTGATTTACGCCGAGTATCACTGCCGGAGAATTTATCCAAAGGTAAATGAAAAATTCTCGCCTGTGCTTTAAAAGATACTCTTCGGAAGCAAGGTTGAAATAAGGGTCTGTTTTATCGTGCGTTAAAAAAAAATATTCTTGCATAATTTCTATTATTTAAGCCTCGCTAAAAGCGAGGCTTAAATCTCCTTTGATTATACGCCTTTTTTGGCGGTTCTCATTATCTCCGCGTCGGAAGTGTTTATTTCGGAAACGTGTCCTTTGAGCGGCAATATCTTGTCGTTTATAAAGTCTATTATCCAGCTCGCTTGAGGGAAGAACTCTTCGTCGAATTCGTGAGGAGGAGTTATCCAGTTGTGCGCGCCGCAAACTACCGGCGGAGCGTCCAGATAGTCGAAGCAAAGTTCGGTTATATTCCTTGCAAAATCGTTAAGGATACTACCCCTTGCGCAAGCGTCGGACGCAAGTATTATCCTGCCCGTTTTCTTAACGCTTTCAACCACCTTTTCGTAGTTGAAGGGAACTACGCTTCTCGCGTCTATAATCTCCGCTTCCACGCCGTATTTTTCGGAAAGTATCTTCGCCGCTTCAACCGCTTTATATAACGTTGCGCCGATTGTAAGTATCGTAATATCGCTTCCTACTCTCTTAACGTCCGGTTCGCCAAGCGGTATCTCGTAATACCCTTCGGGTACGCCTTCCTTCCTGAATTCTTCGCCTTTGCCGTATATTCTCTGGCTTTCGAAGAAAACTACGGGGTCGGTGCCGTTAAGCGCGGCGTTCATAAGACCTTTCGCGTCGTACGGGGTTGCCGGGAAACACACTTTAAGTCCCGGAACGTGCGCCGGAAGAGCGACCCAATCCTGCGAGTGCTGCGCGCCGTACTTGCTTCCGACGGAAACTCGGAGTATTACCGGCATTTTGAGTATACCGGAACTCATCGCCTGCCATTTCGCAAGCTGATTGAATATTTCGTCTCCGGCTCTTCCCATAAAGTCGGCGTACATAAGTTCTACTATTACCCTGCCGCCGCAAAGTCCGTACCCGACCGCGGACGACACGATAGCCGCTTCGGATATCGGGGAATTGAAAAGTCTGTGATAAGGCAATGCTTCCGTAAGTCCTTTATATACCGCGAACGCGCCGCCCCAATCCCTTACGTCTTCTCCGTAAGATATAAGCGTAGGATCTTTATAATATCTGTCGATTATCGCTTCAAAAAGACCGTCGCGGATATTATACGCTTTCATATCCGAAACCTTGTTCCCTTTGTCGTCAAAAGCGTAACGGAGTTTTCCGGCTATCTGTTTAACTCTCGGGTTTTCCGCCATAGGCATTTTGACTTCAGGCGTTCTGTCATCCATCTTTTCCACTGCGCCGTTGCTGAACATAAGGTTTTCTATATAGTACGGATCTTTCTTGAAATCTATATAAGGAGATTCTACGGGATCTGCCGCCAGACGACAAAGTTTAATCATCCTCTCTTCTATGCTTCTCAAAATATCGTCGAACTTGCCGTCGGACGCTACTTTTGCGTCTACCAGCGCTTTTCTGTAAGTTACTATGGGATCGTACTCTTTCCAGGCGTTTACCTCTTCTATGGTACGGTAACTCATAGCGTCGGAAGGCGAATGTCCGCCGTAACGGTAAGTAACGACGTCGAGAAGCGCCGGTCCTTTGCCTTCCAAAAGAAGTTTTTTCTTTCTTGCAACGGCGTCTATAACTGCGAGCGGATTGAACCCGTCTACCCTTTCGGCGTACATCTGCGACGGAGTAACGCCGGCGCCGATTCTCGCGAGGAAGTCGTAAGCCATAGTTTCGCCGCGAGTCTGACCGCCCATACCGTAATCGTTGTTGAAGAAGTTGAACAGTATCGGAAGTCCGCCTTTCTTTTCCCAAAGATCTCTGTACTGATCCATAGCGGCAAAATTCATAGATTCGTAAACGACGCCGCAACCGACCGCCCCGTCGCCTACGTTACTGATAACGATGCCGGGTTTATCGTTTACTTTTTTATAGAGCGCCGCGCCCAAAGCCACGGGAGCCGCACCGCCTACTATTGCGTTATTGGGATATATTCCGAACGGAAGGAAGAAAACGTGCATACTGCCGCCCATCCCTCTGTGGAAACCTGTTTTTCTGGCGAAAATTTCGCTCATAAAACCGTATAAAAGGAAGTCCACAGCCAAATCTTTGACGTTACCCGTCTTGTTAAGTTTTTCGACGGGCGCAAGCGTTTCGCCGCCCATAAAGTTTTTCATTATATCGTAAAGTTTATCGTCGGGAAGTTTATAAATGGACGCAAGTCCTCTTGCTAAAACTTCGCCGTGGGAACGGTGAGAACCGAAAGTCATGTCGTCGAGATCGAGATTGTACGCCTGACCTACCGCAGCCGCTTCCTGCCCCATAGAGAGGTGCGCCGGTCCCGGATAAGTGTGTTTAAATCCCTGATATTCTCCTTTTATCTTTATGGAATTGATCATGCTTTCAAATTCGCGAAGTACCGCTATATCGTTGAATATCCTCACGAAATCTTCGTTTGAAAAGTTTTTCTTTTCATCTTCTATAGTTTTGTCGTACTGGTTTACAAGTATATCCTCAAAATGGATTTTACCCTTTTTGCGAAGTTCAACCGGATCCACAAATAATTGTTTAGACATTTTAATATTTCTCCTTATTATATATTTTTAATTAAGCCTGAAAGATAGCTTCTCTTACTATCTCGCAGACGGTTGGGTGCGGAAACACGAGTTTCTTGATATTTTCTATATCCACTTCGAGATCTATCATGGCGGAAACCGCAACTATGAACTCGCCTGCGTACGACCCGAGAATATGCGCGCCGATAAGCGTGTTCGTCTTCTTGTTTATAACGAGCTTGCAAACGCCGACAAGGTCTGTGTTTTCGGCGACGTATCTACCCGAATAAGTCATAGGAATAGAAACGCATTTGACGTCTATCCCTTTTTGTTTTGCCGATTCTTCGGTTTCGCCGACGGCGCCCACTTCCGGATTGGTGTAAATGACAGAAGGTATCGCGTTATAGCGCATTATATCCTTTTTGCCGAGAATATTGTTGACGGCGACTTCCGCTTCTCTGTATGCGGTATGCGCGAGCATGACTTTCCCGTTGACGTCGCCCACAGCGTAGACGTTGGCGACGTTGGTCTGCATTTTGTCGTCCGTAACGATTGCGCCGCGCTCTAAGTTCACCCCGATATTCTCTAAACCGATATCTTTGGTAACCGCTCTTCTGCCGATCGAGAGAAGTATTTTATCGGCTTTTACTTTTTCGACTTTACCGTTCCTCTCGAATACCACGCCGTCTTTATCTATTCCGGTAACCTTGCAACCGAGATCGAAAACAACTCCTTTCTTTTCCAAAGTTTTCTGTAAAATTGAAGAGATTTCCTTTTCGGTGGGTCCGGCTATCTTGTCGAGCATTTCAACGACCGTTACTTTTACTCCGACCGACGAAAAATAACTCGTGAGTTCAAGCCCTATAACGCCGCCGCCTATAACGACTAATTCCTTAGGCAGTTCGGTAAGATCCAAAATTTCCTTATTCGTAAGAACGAATCCGCTTTCCACTCCTTCTTTAAGTCCCTCTATCGGCGGAATTACAGGCATAGAACCGGTAGCTATTATAAGTCTTTTCGCAAGAAATTTTTCTTCGCCTGCTCTTACGACGTACCCGTCTTGCTCTTTGCCCTCTATGAAAGCGGTAGCCGATTTCATAACGACTTTATTCTTTTTTAACGCCGCCTTGACGCCGGAAACCAGCATTTTCACTACGCTGTTTTTCCTTTCGACGACGAATTTCTGATCTACTACGGCGCGCCCTTCGACTTTTACGCCGTAATTCGCCGCGTGATTAGCGTAATCGGCGACCTTCGCGGAATTAAGAAAGGTCTTACTCGGCACGCAGCCTTCGTTCAAACAAACGCCGCCGAATTCTCTCTTTTCCACGACCATGGTTTTAAGCCCCGCATGTCCGGCGCGTTCCGCCGCAAGATACCCTCCGGGGCCGCCGCCTATTACTATTAAATCAAAACTTTCCATATTTTCCTCCTGAATTATATACATTTTGCGTCTGCAAGCAGATTATAACTGAAGTTTTCCAGATACTCTTTCAGTTCTTTGAGGAATCTGGAAGCCGGCGCGCCGTCAAGCGCCCTGTGATCGTAAGAAAGCGATAAACTCATAGCGGTATATGGAATTATCTCCCCGTTTTTACCGAGTTTTACGCGCGTTTCCAAGGTGTTCACGCCGAGTATTCCCGTTTGCGGAGGATTGACGACCGGCGTGAAACTCTCTATCCCCATAGTTCCGACGTTGGAAACGGTAAACGAACCGCCCGTCAGAAGTTCGGGAGCGATTTTTCCTTCTATCGCTTCAGAAGAAAGTTTCTTGGACTTAACGGCTATTTCCGACAAACTCATAAGATCCGCTCCGAAAAGCGTGGGAACTAAAAGTCCGCGCGGAGTGTCCGTCGCTATACCCACGTTAACGTGCTCGAAATAGCGCATCGTGTCGCCGTTTATCAGATTTGCGTTAAGATCTTTGTGGTTCTTTATTACTCTCGAAACGGCGAAAACTATTATATTGTTTACCGTTATATTCGGAAGTTGTAATTTTTCCGCATTGTCTTTAAGATATTTTCTGAACTCCATAACGTTGGTGCAATCAAAGGACAAAGTATGCGTAAGTTGCGCCATCGTAGAAAGGCTAAGTACCATATTTTTTGCGATGACCTTTCTGATGTTGGACATCTTTTCGTCTTTATAAGCCTTAACGTCGACGTTTGCCTCAGGTCTACCCGTAACCGGTGCGGAAACTTCCCGAATCTCTTTTCCGTTAACGCTCGCTTCTCTGACGTCTCTTTCGATTATCCTGCCGTTGGGACCGGTGGGCGTCGCCGAGTTTAAGTCCACGCCGAGTTTTTTAGCGAGGTTTTTCGCTCTCGGAGAAGCGAATATTCTCCCGTCCGCATTAGAAACGGCGGTCGCTACGGGCTTTTCCGCAGAAACTTCTTTGACCTCTTTTACGTCCGCCTGCGAAGGCGATGCATCGCCTTCGGGCGCAAAACAAGAAGCGTCTACGCCGTGTTCACCGACTGCGATAACGTTGTTGCCGACTTTAACTTCGTCGCCTTCGCTATAGAAAACGGCGAGAACTTCGCCCTCGACTTCAGACTCGAGGTCGAAAGACGATTTGTCCGTTTCGTAAGAGAAAAGGTTGTCCCCTTTCTTTACTTTGTCGCCGACCTTAACGTTTATTTTTGTAAGTATGCAACTTTCAACCGTAATGCCGGATTTCGGCATCGTAACGGGGGTCGCCTTTATATCCGAAGGTATTTCCTTTTTAACCGGATTAGCCGCGCTTACCGTCTGTTTTACTTCTTCGGTTTTAGAATCGGTACCGCTTTTTATAAATTGCGAAACGTCTTCACCTTTTTTACCTAACACCATAACCGTGGAAAGTACGGGAATTTCGTCTCCCTCTTCTCCGAATATCGCGAGGACTTCGCCCTCGGCTTCCGCCGCGTATTCTATGGAAGACTTGTCCGTTTCAAAAGAAAAGAGAATATCTCCCGTTTTAACGTTGTCCCCTACTTTAACGTTCCACTTGGTAAGAATACAACTTTCAACCGTAATTCCTTGTTTCGGCATCAATACCGGAATTGCCATAAATACCTCCTTAAAATCATATTGCTGAATTTCCGCAAACAAACGTAACGTTTTTTGTAATAAAACCCACTAAATTTTATTTTATCATATTTTATTGTATTTGTATCAATTTAAATACATTTTTATTAACAAAATTTTTACGGTATAATATAAACGGAATTTTTCGCAATTAAGAAATCGGAACGGATAGCGGCGGCGTAAAACATATAGAACCCGATAGCCTACGATAAAAAGGGCGCGGATTTTAAGGAAGTTTTCCTCAAATCCGCGCCCAAAACACAAAGGAGCAAAAAAAATGATTTTAACGATTTTATTTTATAAGTCTACGTACTTCGCCCGAAAACCCTTGCAAGGAAGTTTTCTTGCTAATATTGTATAACGCAAAACTTAAAATAACCTTGAAAAAACCGCCGTTTACGGCGGTTTTCTTTAAAACTTCAAAGGCGCGGTATTTTTATAAACGGTAAAAGTTATTGTGTAACCGTTGGTCTCTACCGGTTTCTCGCGAGAAACCTCTTTCCACTCCGATAAAAGGTCTAAATTTTCATAAAACACTTCGGCGCCCCCGTCGGCGTCTACTTTAGTAATATAAGCGGTATCGCAGTATGGCAACATGGTCTTATAGAACATGGCGCCGCCTATTATAAAAACGTCGTCGGAATCGTAGTTTTTAAGCGTTTCGGATAACTCCTTCAAGTCCTGAACGACTATACAATCGTCGCGTTTTTCTCCGCCCGGATATAAAACGATATTCGTTCTGTTTTTAAGAGGATTTCCGCCCGGAAAGGATTTAAGCGTGTTAGACCCCATAACGACTACTTTGCCGAGAGTTTTTTCGCGAAAGTATTTCATATCTTCCGGAAGATGAAAAAGAAGATCGTTCTTTTTGCCTATCCCCCACTTTTTGTCGACGGCAACTATGCTTTTCATCAGACTGCCACCTCGAATTTTTCGTCAATTTTATTGTATTCGTAGTCTATAAGCGCAAAATCTTCCACCTTAAAGTCGTAAAAGTTTTTAACGTCTTTATTGATAACGAATTTCGGCGCCGGATGTTCTTCGCCTTTAAGCATCTTTTCGATGACCGGAATATGCCTGTCGTATATATGAGCGTCCGCAATAACGTGGACCAATTCTCCGACTTTCAGTCCGGAAACCTGCGCAAACATATGTACTAATACGGCGTACTGCACAACGTTCCAATTATTCGCTACCGCAACGTCGTTACTGCGTTGGTGAAGTATGGCGTTTAATGTGTCGCCGGAAACGTTGAAAGTTACCGAATACGCACACGGATAAAGGTGCATTTCGTGAAGATCTTCAAAATTATAAATGTTAGTCATTATTCTTCTCGAGTGGGGATTGTTCTTTAAATCAAACAGTACCCTGTCCACCTGATCAAATTCACCTTCCGGGTATATGTGTTTAACGCCGAGCTGATACCCGTACGCCTTGCCGATAGATCCCGTCTCATCTGCCCAACTGTCCCATATATGACTGTTCAGGTCTTTGACGTTGTTGGATTTTTTCTGCCAGATCCAAAGTATTTCGTCTACGGCGGACTTAAACGCCGTGCGGCGCAAAGTTATTATCGGAAATTCTTTAGATAGGTCGTATCTGTTTACAACGCAGAATTTCTTTACCGTATGCGCAGGCGTGCCGTCAAGCCATTTCGGTCTTACGGGGTAATCTTTATCCCATACTCCGTTCGTTAAAATTTCGTTACACGTTTCCCTAAAAAGTTTGTCCGCTAAACTCATATCATCCCCCTAAAAAGCGTCTTTCCTCAAATTTTTCCAACGCTTTTCAATAAAATGTAAAACTATTCTTTTCGGCGCTATCTTCATAAGACAGTATAAAAACTTATTAAATCCACCGGGAACTAAAATAATTTTGTTCTTTTTCACCGCTTTAAGCGACTTTTCCGCAACGTATTCCGGAGATTTTGCGGAAAGTTTCCCCCACAGCCCCTGTTCTTTTATGGCTTGTACCAAATCGGGACGCGTCGGGATACCGCCCGGCAAAACCGTGGTAACTTTTACGCCCGACCCTTTAAGTTCGTAATGTAAAGAAGTGAAAAGATTTGTCAGCATAGCCTTCGTCGCCGAATATAGCGCAAAATAAGGCATAGGCGTTACGCCCGACATGCTGCTTATAGTAATCAGTTCCGTCTTTTCCGCTTTTAATTTTAACAGCTCGTAAGTAAGCGCGACCGTCGCTTCCGCGTTGACGCGGAGTTGAAACAACAATTTTTCCATCGTATACTCGACGAAAGGCATTTGAGTGTCAACGCCTGCCACGTTTATTATTCTGTCGAAAACCACTCCGTTAGAGACAGCGCTATCTATAAGCGCCGCGCGATCTTTTTCCGAAGTCAGGTCGCACGGGAAAGTGATAACCTTTACTTTGCCGTTTACTTTAACGATCTCTTCTTTGAGAGCGGAAAGTTTTCCGACGCTTCTTCCCGTAACGAAAAGATCGTATCCGTTTTTTGCGCAAGCAATAGAGAAAGCTTTTCCAAGCCCTCCCGTCGCGCCGCTGATAAACGTATATGCCATATTACTTAGCCGTTAAAACCTTACTCGTAACACCGCTAAGCATACCGAGTTTGCCGGATAACCCGTTAATTTTTTCCTGCGTAGCGTCCATTACGACGCTGATTATATTGACCGATTTTTCCCTGTAAGGTAATCCCATCCTACCGATAACGCAATCTCTGTATTCGTGCAAGAGAGAATTGACCGTTTCCACGGCTGTCGTGTCGGAAATTATTATAGCGATAACGGCGATTTTGTTTTCCATAATTTTTCTCCGAAATTTTTACTATAATAATGATAACACATAAACCCGTGTTTAGCAATTAAATTGTCCTTTTTTAACCGCAATTTTTAATTTTTCTATCGCTTTTTTCTCTATTCTGGATATATATGAACGGGAAATTTTCAGAAATTTAGCGACTTCTCTCTGCGCGTAATTTTTGTTACCTTTTAGTCCGTATCGCAAACATAAAACCGTATATTCCCTTTCGCTTAGCGTCTCTCTTAAAAATTTCAGAAATTTCTCCCTTTCTATACTTTTATCCACCTGGTAGAAAACGGCGTCCTCCTTTTCGCACAAAAGATCCATAAGCGTAAGTTCGTTGCCGTCTTTATCCGTGCCTACCGGATCTGACAGCGAAACGTCGTTCTTGTACTTTTTGTTGGCGCGAAGAAGCATAAGTATTTCGTTCTCTATACACCTTGCGGTATAAGTCGCAAGAACTGTGTTTCTGTCTTCTTTATAAGTGTTTATCGCTTTGATAAGCCCTATGCTTCCGACCGAGATAAGGTCGTCCGTTTCCGCCGCTCCGGAATATTTTTTTACGACGTGCGCCACAAGGCGAAGATTATGAGTTATCAGTTTATCTTTGGCTTCTTTATCTCCTTCGCGCATCCTTTTTATACACTCTTTTTCCTCTTCTTCGGAAAGAGGTTTAGGAAAAGAACTGCCGCTGAGTATTGCGCCCGTAAAAAAAGTAAGCTTGCCTAAAAGAAATAAAATCGCATCCATAATCATAACCGAATCCCTCCGTTTCAGAGTTTAATTCAATTTATGTAACGTTAAATGCGTTTATACTTTACGGCAAGTCCTTTTTTACGGTCATAAACCACTTGATTTTCTTTTAGTATATGATACTATACTCTCGGCGTTTGGAAAAAAATGGGAAAAGGAGGAATTCGAAATAAATACCTGTTACTACGTTCGGTTTCGTGAATTTTACGAAAGACTGAAGCAATCTTACACCGATAGGAAAAACTCGTAATTCGCTTTTTCCCGAAGAAGGTGGAATATGCAGTACTTTAATTTATTGGAAAATTTCGGCATAGCGGTGGGAATAACTTCCATCGTATGCGCGGCAGTCGACTTTTTGCTGAACAAATTTTGCGTTAAACTACCGAAAATTATATTAAGCTACGCATCGGGCGTTCTTACGGTAATATTGAATTTTGCAATAGATATGATAACGGTACAAAAAGGTTTCAGATTTTCGACGGAAGCGCTCTACGGCGGTATTATTGCGGCGTCGGTAGGAAAGATTTTGTCCTTTACTTTGGCAAAAATAATAAGGGGCGAAAAAGCCGACGAAGAAGTCGCGCTCGCGATTATACGAAGTTACCTTTACGGGTTAATGGGAGAAAACCGCATCGGAGCGGCGGCTATCGATATCTATTCCGTTATCGTCGAACTGAATAAAGACGACGCCGACAAAGACGCAATAAGAGACAAGATTGTTGAAATTATAAAAAACAACGTCGAATCTTGTTCGCCCGGCGACTTGAACTTAATAGCGAAACTTATTATGTCTTCAGTGGAAATAACGCTTAACACCGACAAACACGAATAAAAGAAACGCGGCGAATTTTCGCCGCGTTTCTTTTATTTTATCGTCTTATATTTTACTCGTCTAAAACATACCTTCGACGAAATCTTCCGCCGAAAAATCTTCGATATCCTCTAGCTTCTCGCCCGTTCCCACGTAATATACGGGAATTTCCGTTTCATACGACAAAGAAACGATAAATCCGCCTTTTGCCGTGCCGTCTATCTTTGTCAAGATTATTCCGTCGAGGTTAACCGCTTTATCGAATTCGGTTACCTGATTATACGCGTTCTGCCCCGTGGTGGCGTCAAGCACTATCATTTTGAATACGTCGGCTTCGGGATACTCTCTTTGAAGCACTCTGTCCATCTTTTTGAGTTCTTCCATAAGTCCGGATTTAACGTGAAGCCTTCCTGCCGTGTCGATAATTAAGACGTCGGTTTTCTTGGCTTTTGCGGAAACCGCCGCGTCGTAAACAACCGCAGCCGCGTCCGCGCCTTCCTGACTTTTTATTATTCTTACCTTAGCCCTGTCCGCCCAAACGGAAAGTTGGTCTGCCGCAGCCGCCCTGAACGTATCTGCCGCGGCTATCGTTACGCTTTTGCCTTCATTTATGAATTTAGCGGCGAGTTTTCCTATCGTCGTGGTCTTTCCTACCCCGTTTACGCCTACCACCATTATAGCCGCAGGAAACTTTATTTCTCGCTTATCGGCAAAAGAAAGCGTCTCTTTTAACTCGCGTTTCAATTCCCGAACCACGAGTTCTTTATCTTTAACCTTGTCTTTTATTGCGTTCTCTTTCAGTTCTTCCACTATTTCCATAGAAGTCTGAACGGAAACGTCCGAAGATATAAGAAGGTCCTCAAGCTCTTCGTAAAACTCGTCGCCGAGCTTGTTTTTAGCAAAAATATCCGTTAGTTTCTTTCCTATTCCTTCCTTCGTCTTGGAAAGCGCGGTTTTGATTTTTCCGAAAAATCCCATAAAACACCTTTTAAGCCAAATTTTTACCTGCGTCGAAATCAGCCGCGTCCGAAAGTTTTACCGAAACGGTCTTGCTTACGCCCTTTTCCTGCATGGTAACGCCGAACAACGAGTCCGCAAGTTCCATAGTCGGCTTACGGTGAGTTATTACTATAAACTGCGTCTCTTCGGAAAATTTCTTCAGATACCTTGCAAATCTGTCCACGTTCGCTTCGTCGAGCGCCGCTTCTATCTCGTCTAAAACGCAGAACGGCATGGGACGAAGCTTCAATATCGAAAACAATATGGCTATGGCGGTCAAAGCCTTTTCGCCGCCCGAAAGCAGGGAAAGTTTCTGAAGTTTTTTCCCCGGAGGTTCGGCAATGATTTCCACGCCTGCCTCAAGTTTATCCTCGTTCTCGGTATAATCCATTTCCAGCATAGCCTTGCCGCCGCCGAAAAGTTCCTTGAATATCTGCTGGAAGTTTTGGTTTATCTTGTCGAAACCTTCGTCAAAACGGGTAAGCATTTCCGCCTTTAACTTGTCTATCGCCTCTTTTAAATCGCTTTCAGCCTTTTCGAGATCTTCTTTTTGCGCCGTCATCTCGTCAAAACGCTCTTTAAGAAGTTTATAATCCTCTATTGCGGCGGCGTTAATAGCGCCCAAAGCAGACCTCTTTTTACGCAATCTCGATATTTCCGCTTCTCCGTTCTTTTCGTCGTACCCCTCTTCTTTGAACGCGAGCGCAGTCTCGTAGTTCAGCCCGTATTCGTTCTCCACGGTCTCGCCGAGGTGTAATAGGTCGGAATCTATTTTGGCGATCGCTATTTCTTCCGCGTGGCGTTTTTCGGAGATATTTCTGATTTCTTCGGAAAGCGCAGCCCTTAACTCGTCGTTTTTGTTGAGTTTTTCCCTTAAAGACCCTTTATAGTTTTCTATGTTTTCTATATCGGTTCGAAGGGCGTTTACCACCTCTTGTTCTTCCTTGGTAAGCGCGATTTTTTCCTGGTCCAAACGGAGCTCTTCTATAATCTCTCTCGCCCCGTCGTTGCTTTTAGCGAGTCTGTCTATATTTTCGCGCGCTTCCGCCGCGGCGGATTTTAATCTTTCGCTCTCCTGTATTAACGAGTTGATTTTAGCCTTTTCTTCGGTGATTTTTACCTGAAGTTCGGTACTCGATAGCGAAAGTTCGTCGCGTTCCTTTTTAAGCGCGTCGTATTCCGCCTGATATTTGTCCGCGCTGTCGGTCGCCGCTTTTCTGTCCTTTTCCAGTCTTTCGCCGCCTATATTCAAAGAATCGAAATGCCTTTCGGTCTCGCCTAATTTCAGTTTTACTTCTTCTATTAAAGAAGCCGTGCTTTCAGACTCTCGGTCAAGGTCGGAAAGCGTCTTTTCATAGGCAGATTGCTTTTCTTTTTCCACCATTAAAGACTGCCGCGTGCCGTTATACTCGTCGTTGCAGAATTCCAAATCGGAAAACGCTTTGTCGCGTTTCTTTTCGAGTTCGGCTTTTTCCGCCTTCAATTCTTCCATCGCCTTGCGTTTTAACTCTAACTGCTCAGCATTTTCTTCTATTTTTCTGTCGGAGGATAAAACGCCCTGCGCTTCCGCCCTGCGCGAACCTCCGGTCATAGATCCTTGCGTGGAGAAAACGTCTCCGTCTAATGTTACTATCTTGAACGAAAACGCGTGCCTGTCCGCTATCCTTCTGGCGTTTTCAAGCCCGTCGACTATAAGGGTGTTTGAAAGAAGATTGGAAATAACGTTTTCGTATACGGAATCGTATTCGACGACTTCGCTCGCTATTCCGAGCGCGCCCGTTTCCTTCAGCGCGGCGTACGCTTCCGGATTGCGGTTTTTAGGTTTTACTGAATTTATGGGTAAAAACGTAACTCTGCCGAGTTTGTTTGCTTTCAGATATTCTATGAGAAATTTTGCGTCGTCAGTATTTTCCGTAACGACGTTCTGCGCGCCGGCGCCGAGCGCGGTTTCCAAAGCCACGTCGAATTTTTTATCGCTCTTTATAAGTTCCGCGACCACGCCTTTTATACGCCTCTTGACGTTCGGTTCCTTTTTCGCGCCGTTCATCAAAAGTTTTACCGACTGCGAATAGCCCTCGTACCTCTCTTTCATATCGCGGTAGAAATTGTCTTTCGTAACCAAACTCGTTATAACGGAGTTTAAGGAAAACATCTTGTTTTCCACCTGCGCCACGCTCTCGTTTAACGCCCGTACCTCGTCCTCTTTTTCGGTAATACGGTTTTTACAGTCGGAAGCGGCGCGGTCTAAATCGTCTATTTTCTTATCGGTCTTTTCCTTTTCCGAAAGGACTTCGCCTATCTTTTTGTCGGTTTCCGCGGCGCGCGCGTTTAATTCGTCAAGTTTTTCGGTCAGATTGTTTTTAGTAACGGAAACCGTGCCCTTATTCATCTTGAAATCGGACAAAGTCTCAATACTTTCTATTATCTTTTTGCGGTTTTCTTCGGCAAGTTCTTCGCCGAGCGCAAGCCTTTCCGTAAGGCTGAGAAGTTTTCTCGAATAATCGTCCGCTTTCGCCGTCAATTCTTTTAAGTTCTTTTCGGCCTCTTTGCGTTCTTTATCGTTATAAACGTATTCGGCGTCCGCGTCCTCTATCACTTTACGGTTTTCCGCAATCTCTTTTTCCGTCCTTTCTATCTGTCCGGAAAGAAATGATATCTTTTCTTCCAAAAGCCTTTTCGCGCCGGAAGATTTTTCCATACCCACGCGTTTTTCGAGAAGCTCGTCGTTTAATTTTTTCAGTCTTTCGTCGGCTTTGGAAATATCGGCGAAAACTTTTTCGTATTCCGCCTGCGCATTATCGCTTTCCGCGTTTTTAAGTGCGGCTTGTTCGTCAAGTCCCTTAATTCTTGCGTTTATCTTTTGTTTTGCGGCTTCCACGCCGTCCACTTTGGCGATATAGGTGTTAAGTTCGTGCTTTTTCAGCTCTTCGGATAATTCGTTGAATTCCTTGGCTTTTTCCGCCTGACGCGCAAGCGGTCCCATCTGATTTTCTATTTCCGAAAGAATATCGCTGTATCTTACTATATTTTCGCGAGTGCGGTCTAATTTCCTTTCCGACTCCACCTTCCTCGACTTGAATTTCGCTATCCCCGTCGCTTCTTCAAATATAAGTCTCCTATCCACAGGTTTAGCGGACATTATCTCTTCTACTTTTCCCTGACCTATTATCGTATAGCCCTCTCTGCCGATACCGCATTCGTGAAGAAGGTCCACTATATCTTTAAGTCTTGCAGGCTGTTTGTTTATGTAATATTCGCTTTCGCCGCTCCTGAACAGCTTTCTGGTTATGATGACTTCGTTATATTCAAGGTTGAACATACGGCTTGAATTATCGAAAAATAACGAAACTTCGCAATAAGAAAGGGATTTTCTGTTCTGCGTGCCGGCAAAGATGACGTCTTGCATAGTGCTGCCGCGAAGACTCTTCGCCGACTGTTCTCCGAGCACCCAACGTATAGCGTCCGCAACGTTGGATTTTCCGCAGCCGTTAGGTCCGACTATGCCCGTTATCCCGTTGCCGAATTTAATTTCCGCCTTATCCGCAAATGATTTGAACCCGTAGAGTTCCAATTTCTCGAAATTCAAAGTTTTTACCGTCCTGATTTTTCTGATTTCTTTAATTTGGCTAGCGCCCTTTTAGCCGCCTGACTCTCCGCGCTTTTGACCGAACAGCCCGTTCCCTCTGCGAATTTCTCGCCGTTTAAAAGCGCCGCCGCCCTAAACACCGGCAAATGATCGGGCCCCGTTTTAGACAAAGTTTCGTAAGATATACTGCCTATTTTCCGTTTTTGAACGTATTCCTGTAACGCGCTTTTTTCATTTACGGAAGGCGCGACTTTTACTTTTTTCTTTTGACTTTCTTCAAAGTCCTTGATGATAGTGCCTTTCACGAATTTTTTAGCGGCAGATATTCCGCCGTCTATATATATACCGGCGACCAACGCTTCGTAAACGCTGGAAAACAGCTTTTCGTCGCTGTTTGAAGTCTTTTCCTGCCCCTTTCCCAAAAGCACGAATTCCGTAAGCCCCAACTTTTTGACCGCTTTAAGAAGCGGACCTTTGGAAACGATTTCCGCGCGGAACGCGGTAAGTTTTCCCTCGTCTCCGGCGCGATGGCCGAAAAGGTATTCGGTTACGATAAATTCGATTACGGCGTCTCCGTAAAATTCAAGAAGTTCGTTATCCTCTTCGTTGTGTTCGTATCCGTAAGAGGAATGGGTAAAACATTGCCTAAGCAACATTTTATTCTTGAACTCGTACCCGATTTTATCCTCTATTTCGTTTACGTCGAATATCATCTTGAAATTTCCGCGCCGGATAAGGCAAGCCTTTCCGTTATTTTGTCTTTAAGGTCGAACCATGCGTAGTCTACCGCCTGCAAGACGGCGTTCTTAAACGCCAAGCGCCCCGAAGAACCGTGCGCCTTTATAACCGGCTTATTAACCCCGAGGAACAGGGCGCCGCCCTTATTGTTATAGTCAAGCGTTTCTTTTAATGCGCCGAGCGGTTTTTTCAGCATAAGTCCGCCTATCTTAGCCGAAAAAGAAGAAAACGCGGCGTCTTTTATCGCCTTCATCACGGTTTTGACCGCGCCTTCTATACTTTTAAGCGCGATATTGCCGGAAAATCCGTCCGTAACCACGATGTCCGCTTTACCGGAAAGAATATCTCTGGCTTCCATATTGCCTATAAAGTTTATGCCTTTCATTTCCTTTAATATGGGGAAGGTTTCGTGATTCAACGCGTTGCCCTTTTCGTCTTCCGTGCCGTTGGAAAGAAGGGCTACTTTCGGCTCGTTAATTCCCAAGGATTCGGCGTATACGCTCGCCATAACGGCGAACTGCGCCAAATTTATAGCCTTAC
Source organism: uncultured Clostridia bacterium (assembly GCA_905235765.1). Taxonomy (GTDB): domain Bacteria; phylum Bacillota; class Clostridia; order Christensenellales; family Borkfalkiaceae; genus UBA1259. Next base: position 14,247 of record CAJOMM010000001.1, on the reverse strand, counting down.
AGTCGGCGTTCGCCCCCGAATCCGTCAAGAACACTTTCCCTCCCGAAAGGGTGGGAAGTATCGGACAAAGAGAAGGTCTTGAAATTCCTTCTATCCTCCCGAGTTTAAGCGTTGCCGCAACCAGCACCGCGCCCGTAGATCCGGCTGAAACGAAAGCCTTATATTCTTCCTCGTCTTTGAGAAGTTTTATTCCTTTGACTATCGAACTGTCCGGTTTTCTCCTTACGGCGAGCGTAGGCTCTTCTTCGCAGGAAATTACGTCTGCGGCGTCTATTATTTCTACGCGCGAACCGTCAAAACTTTTGCCGGCGAGTTTTTCCTCTATTATATCTTTTTTGCCTATAAGAGACGCCGTAAAATCCTGCCTTTCCGCTAAAGCAAGTAAAGCGCCTTCAATAATTTCGTCGGGTGAATTATCTCCCCCGAAAGCGTCTATCAATATCTTCATAATTTAATCCAAATTTCCGAAAGTTCTCGGGAACGGTAGTACGTCCCTTATGTTGTTTATGCCCGTTAAATACATCACCATACGCTCGAATCCCAAGCCGAAACCGGAATGCGTAACGCCGCCGTATCTCCTTAAATCGAGGTAATTGCGGTAATCCGCTTCCTTAAGTCCGCACTCTTTCATACGGGTTTTAAGGACGTCTAAACGCTCTTCTCTCTGGCTTCCGCCGATCAATTCGCCGATACCGGGAACCAAAAGATCGCTCGCCGCAACGGTCTTACCGTCGTCGTTAAGTCTCATATAAAACGCTTTTATATCTTTCGGATAATCGGTAAGAAACACGGGTTTTTTGAAAACGATTTCCGTAAGATATCTCTCGTGTTCGCTCTGAAGATCCACGCCCCAATAAACCGGCGCCTCAAACCTGTCTTTTACCGCCGTCAATATATCGATAGCCTCGGTATAAGTAAGCCTTTTAAATTCGTTGGAAATAACGTTTTTAAGTCTGTCGATAAGCCCGGTATCCACAAATTTATTCAAAAATTCGAGTTCCTCTTTGCAACTGTCCATAACGTAGGCAATTATGAACTTGACCATATCCTCCGCGCAATCCATATCGTCGCTAAGGTCTGCAAACGCCATTTCCGGTTCTATCATCCAAAATTCGGCGGCGTGGCGAACCGTGTTAGAGTGTTCGGCGCGGAAGGTGGGGCCAAAGGTATACACGTTGGAATACGCCATGGCAAAATTCTCCACGTCGAGTTGCCCCGAAACAGTCATAAGCGCTTTCTTTCCGAAAAAATCTTTGCCGTAATCGACTTCTCCTTTGATTTTATCGAGATCTAACGTCGTTACCTGAAACATAGCGCCGGCGCCTTCACAATCGCTGCCCGTAATGATTGGCGTATGCACGTAAACGAATCCGCGCTCGTTGAAAAATTTATGTATGGCGAAAGCCGCTTCGCTCCTTATTTTGAATACCGCGTTAAAGGTATTGGTTCTCGGACGAAGATGCGGAATAGTCCTTAAATATTCCATAGTATGACGTTTCTTCTGCAAAGGGTAGTCGGGCGTAGAAGCGCCGAGAATTTCTATAGAGTCTGCGTTTATCTCGAACGGCTGATTGCGATCGGGCGTCAAGACCAAAATTCCGGTAACGGAAAAACACGCGCCGACGTTACTCGCGGCTATCTCGTCGTAATTCTTTACCTTTGCCCTCTCGAACACTATCTGGCAATTCTTAAAATAAGAACCGTCGTTCAGTTCTATAAACCCGAAAGATTTAGAATCTCTCACCGTTTTAGCCCAACCGCAGACGGTAACCTGTTTTGAAGAATAAAAGTCCGGTTTCAAAAAAATTTGTTTTAAAGTAGTTCTTTTCATATAAACACCTGAAAAATTTTTCCGCTACATATAGTGGTACTTATAAAGTATAACACATAATACGGGATATTTCAAGTATTTTAAACGCTAAAAACACACACTGTAAAACAAAATACGGCGCAAAATATCGGTTTTTGCCTATTCGCGGCAAAATACGAATCGTCGCTATTCCGATCGGAATAGCGACGACCATGTAAATCCTTGCATATTTGTTATGTTCAATTCAGATGCAAAATCCTTTCCGCATTGCCGTGCGCGATAAGTTCTTTCTCTTTTTCCGTGAGTTCGGAATCGGTAAGAAAATCCAAACTGCACGATTCAAACGGAATATACGGATAATCCAAAGCCCAGATTATACGCTCCGCGCCGAATTCTTTTACCATATATTCCAGCTGGCTTTTGGAAAGAATACCGCTCGGCGTAAAATAAATATTTTCGTGAAAATAATCCGAGATCTTCTTTTTAAGCCCCGTTACCTCAGGACGCATAATCTGATCCATGCGGTCGAGCATCGACGGAATAGTTTCGCCCCAATGTCCGCAGATAAATTTAAGGTTCGGCAGTTTATCGAATATGCCCGAAAGCACGAGTCTCGTTACGTGCAGCCCGACGTCAAGATGCCATCCGAAACCTGCCGTCGCAAACATCATCCCCGCTTTAAGCGGATAGTTCTCTGACAAATAATAATAATTCTGTATCTTTGCCGCCGTAAATTCCGGGTGCCATGAGATAGGCACGTCCAATTCCGCCGCCTTTTTAAATATCGGAAAGAACATAGGGTCGTCATAAAATTTCCCCTGCCACGGACCGGTTATCAACGCGCCGACAAAACCAAGCTCTTTTACGCAACGTTCAAGTTCTTTTGCCGCTTCTTCAGGGTCCGCCATAGGGAGCGTTGCAAACGCCGAAAATCTGTCGGGGTGCTTTTCAACTATTCCGGCGAGTATGTCGTTTGCCAGTTTACAAATGCGTACGGCTTCCGCCTTCGGAACGGTATCCGGCACGGGATTAGTGTAACTCAACACCTGCATGTCTACCTTCTGTTTCCGCATAAAATCAAGCCGCAAGCGATCGAAATCGGTAAGATATTCGCCCGTAAATCGCATGGAATTATATGCGTCTCTGACCTCTTTTGAAAAATCCGCCAAATTAGTGGAACTGCCGTATTTTGCAACTGCGTCATTTATTCTTTTATCCGCGTAGTGTTCTTCAATAGTTATGACTCTCATAACGTTTCTCCGTTAATTCTTCGATTCTATATCGCAATAATAAAGACTCTTTTCCCACAATTCTTCTTGATTGTCTTTATCGTAGGAAAGGTCGGAAGAGCGCTTCGTGTTTATGCTCCTGTCAAAATACTCGCCCGAAACTTCGCCGAAGCAATCCTCCGTGGCGATCCTCGCCAGCGCGTCCGAAGAACTGCCGAGTTCGCCGTATCTGTCCGGCATAGCGGTCTTTACCATTAGCGCTCTCATTTTATCGGCGTGTCCTCCCGAAAAGTTGGTCGCCGCCATAAATCCGGGGTTAAACGAATTGACGGTAATGCCTGAACCTTGACTTTTCAACGTTTCGCTCAATTTGTGGGTAAAATATATCGCGCACAGTTTTGAAAAGGAATATCTTTTACGGTCGTCAAGCGCGTAGTACGCAAGGTAATCCGCGCCGTTCCATTTTATCCCTCCGGGCGGTTCGTGCATATCGCTGGTAACGTTTATAATCCTGCCTTTCGGGGCAAAGTACGGCAACAGAAGATTGGTCAGCAAAAAATGCCCCAGATAGTTGGTCGCAAAAACCACCTCGAACCCTTCTATCGTCTTGCCGCTTTCACGCATAGCCGATATTCCTGCGTTATTTATCAGCACGTCCACGGAACCGTATTCTTTTATAAACTTTTCCGCAAAAGCTCGCACGGACGAAAGCAACGAAGTATCGAGTTTTAAAACTTCTACGTTAGTATTCCCCGTCGCAGCCGCTATATCCGCCTTTGCCTGCATCGCTTTTTCTTCGTTCCTGCACGCAAGAATTACCCTTACGTCTTTATCCTTCGCTATCTTTTTTGCGGTTTCAAAACCAAGCCCGGAATTTGCTCCGGTTATAACTACGTTCTTCATACGACTTCTCCTTACAAAATTCGTTCGCTGTTCCCTGCCATATCGTAAAGAAACGCTTGCGCTTCTTCCAAATGGAATATTACCATTTTATTGCCGGTATCTTCATTATATACCTTTCTTAAATGCGGCAATAACGTCAGAATCTTCTCCACGTATAAAGGCTCTTCGTCGAATACCGCTCTGCCCGTATATCTAATCCATTGCCTATCTTTATACGCCACTATCTCCACCAAAGGATTCGCGACCATTTGTTTATATACGTCTTTGTGATTGCCTACCGTAAAATAAAGTTTGCCGCCTTCTTCCAGATGCGCGCCGAGCGGCCTTACTTTAGGCTGTTTTCCGTCTTCTGTCGCAAGATAAAACACGCCGGCTTCCGTTATAAAATCGTTCAATTTACTCATTTATTTTCTCCTTTTTTTATTTTAAATACAGCGCAACTCTGAAAGTTACGTTCGGGTGATGATCGTTGCCGGGAAGCGGATCCCTTAACGCCGCAGGGTAACTGCTTCCGAGACACGCGCCTTCCATAAGGTTATATCCGCCGCCGCGCATCACGTAATTACTTTGAGCGTAACGTTCTTGCGTCCACTCCCAGTTATTTCCTGCAAGGTCGTAAATATTGTTTGCCTTGGTTTCTTCCCATTTTCCCGTGTAGTTTCCTTTCGCATTAA
>CAJOMM010000001.1:2484-9564 GCA_905235765.1 uncultured Clostridia bacterium | reverse complement strand
ATCAGCCATTGCAAAGTCGTGTCGTAATTTACCCCCCACGGGAAAAAGGCTTGAACGGTATCGTTTTCAGCATATAATTTTTGGCATAGAACTGTGGTGTCTTGCGGAGAATATTGAACCCAGATTTTCCCCGAATCGCCGTCCGTTATCCGCTTACTTAAAGGAAGCCCGTTCTGACCTTTGCTCGCTTCAAACCGCCCCATATAAAATCCGCCGTATTTCTCGACGCTTTTCACCATATCCTTATAGGAATCGAGACTCGTGTCGTCCCAATAATCGGAAAACGAACTTCCGCTTGAAAAATAACTTTTGAAATCGCGAGTTTTCAGTTCGGTTTCCGTCGTCGGAACCCAAACATATTCGCTCCCGTCCGGACCTATCACGACGAGTCCCGTTCTTATCGTCTGCTCGTCTGATTTTTCCGAAACTTTAAAATTCGCCGGAATATACGCCACGTCTCCGTTTGCGTCGACGTACCTTTGCGCCTCGGAAACATGGTCGCTCGGCGGCGTTTCCGTGTTTACGGGATCGCCCGTATTTCCGTCGTCTTCGTCATCTCCCGTCTCCGTTCCGCTCGGTGGCGTTTCCGGGTTTACGGGATCTTTCACTTCCTCGACGAGTTCCTCATTGAGGTTCGGCGGCACTGTCGGTTGCGTAGAGCAAGCGGCAATCGTCATCGTCGAAAAAATGGCAACGATTAATATTGATATTTTTTTCATTATTTCACCTTATTCTATTTATTTTTTTACTTTTTTTAACGCCGCGCGCATATTCGAATTTCGGATACCCAAAGCCTATAACCGTCAACAACTTATGACTATCGGGTATACCGAGAAACTCTTTCGCGCGTTTACTTGCCGATATCATTTCCGCAGAATAGGTAGAAATGACCGTTCCCAAGCCAAAAGCGTTTGCAAGCAGTTCAAAGTAAGCGGTAGCAAGCCCCATCTCCGTCAAAGCGCCGTCCTGAAAGCGGTCGCCAACCGCTTTGTGCGTGATAAATAAATGCGGTGCGTCGTAAAGCCGCAAAGCGCTGAGATCTTCGCCGTCAAACATGCTTTTTTGAACGGGATCTCCGAACACGGCGCGATAGAGTTCGCGCATTTTATCTCTCGTTTCCACAACGCAAAATTCCAAACTGAAATTGTTGCCGCCCGTCGGAACGCCGCTCACGGATTTAAGAATTTCGTCTATAACGTCCTTACTCACATCGGTTTTTTTGAACGCCCTGCAAGTACGCCGATAAGCGATAAGTTTCGGCAGTTCGTCTTTAATCGCTATAGTCGGCTTACCCGTAACTTCCTCCGGTGAAATTCCCAGAACGGAAATCGCACCCTCGGGACATACGGCAAGGCAATGCTGACACTTCCAGCATCCCTTCCAGCCGAATTTCCCCTGATCGACCATAACGGCAATTCCGTTATCCAGCCTTAAAACGTTGCCACCGACCATATTCCCGGGGCAGACTTCAAGGCATTTGCCACAGCCTATACATTTTTCGTAATCCACCTTAAATTTTGCCGTTTCAATCATCTTTCTTTCGCGTTTTGTTAAACGCCTCCTCTCTTTCCCGCTTTTGCCAAAATCGACGTAAGCGACGTGCACCCCGCCGATCTTAGCGCAAACCAAGTCCACATAATACTTCCTCTAAATTTCAATCCGCGCTTTTGCATAATAACTTCAGGAGGAGCGCGACGAGCTCTTCTTTTTCCCTCTTCGTAAGCGACTCGGTAAACCTATTCTCTATTACGTCGCCGAGCGAAAGCAGACTATCGCGCATATTAAGCGCCTTATCTGTCAGCGATACCAGTTTTCCCCTCTTGTCGTTCGGGTTGTCTATCCGCTCGATAAAACCTTTCTTTTCAAGATTTTCCAAAAGCCCCAAAGTCGTCGGATGCGTCATAGAATAGCACTTTTCAAAATCGGTAACGCGAGCAGTTCCGGAAATTTCGCCGTATAAATATTTTAAAACCTTGTATTGCGCTACAGTCAATTCGTATTCGGCAAAATACGGATTCGACATTTTTTCAAATTCCAATGCGGCTTTTTTTATAAGTATCGCAACTTTATCCTGTTGCATCTTTCTTCTCCGTTTCGTAGTTTCCTACATAATTATATCGTAGGTTCCTACATTTGTCAAGTAGTAAATAATAAAAAACCCGAAAAAGCGTTAAAAAAATCCGGCGCTATACAGCGCCGGACTAAAAGCCAAGACGGTTTAACAAAAAATTATCTTGAAGATTTAATCTATAAATTTAAAAATCACTTTCCAAAGTCCTTCGTTTTCTTCAAGCAAAAGCGCGTAATCTATACTGTCGACCTTTCTCTCGCCGGTTGCGATTCCATCGTCGGAAAGATATTTTAAGTACGCTTCCGCTTTCTTGCTCATATGCGGTTGGTGCAACCTGTCTTCCGCCGTATAAAAAATAACGTTTTTTTTGTCTTGTAATTTTTCTTTCAACTCTGAAAAATTTTTCTCGTAACTTACCAAAGGGTCTTTGTCGCCGTGAATAATCAACACGTCTTTTTCGGTTTCTTTCAATAAATCGTAGGTGTTAACGTTGCCATAAGCGCCGTAATAATGCCTTTGCATGCCCTTAAGTATAAATTTCAAAGGTTTTAACCGAGGATTTGAACCGATAAATAAATCGACAACGTTACAAAATCCGGAAATGGATACGACCTTATCGACGTTATATCTTAAAGCGTTCTGCGCGACGAACCCTCCCCAAGAATGTCCTATCGCGATAATTTTTAATCCGTTTTTATCGGGATCGGTTTCAAACCACTTAAAAAAATTCTCCTGATCTATAAGGGCGGAAGAAAAATTCCACCAACCGTCGCCTTCACTCATACCGCAACAAGCGTTGTCGTAAGCGTAAACCAGATAGCCGTTTAACGCCAAAGTATGAATAAACTTTTCGTAAGCGTTATGACCGGCGCCCATGCCGTGGAAAAATACGACCGCCCCTTTACAAGGAATGAATACGGTATTTTATACCTCTTAACTTGTTTTTGCCGGAATAAAAACAGAACTCTTCACCCGTCATATCCGGAAAATCTTTTAACGAAAATAATTTCAAGACGGGACCTCCGTCCTGTCTTGAAGGCATTATTTTCTTTAACGCTCTTTTTTCAAGATAGTATAACATATTTACACACCCTGATTTACTTCCGCAACGACTTCTATTTCCACGAGCGCGTCCTTCGGCAGCGCGGAAACCTCCACGCAACTCCTTGCAGGCTTGTTCGTGAAAAACTTTGCATAAATTTCGTTGAACACCTTGAAATCTTGTATGTTTTTCAAAAAGCACGTAGTTTTGATAACTTTTTCAAGTCCGCTATTCGCATCTTTAAGCACAGCCGTAAGATTTTTAACGACTTGTTCGGTCTGCTCCGCTATGGTCGTGCCTTTGAGCGTGCCGGTTGCCGGATCTATCGGCATCGTTCCCGAAACGAACACCAGTCCGTTCGAAAAGACGGCATGAGAATATGGCCCTACGGCGGCAGGAGCGTTAGCGCTGTTCAAGGTTTTCATAATCAATCGTCCTCATTATAAGAATCCATAAAATTATATTCGACGCCGTCCTTTTTGTACGAGATCAGCGTATCGAGGCAAACGTGGCTCGTGCTATTAAAAATATTCAGTTCCACGTTCGGGTTGGTTTTCTTTAACTGAGAAGTTTCGTTTCCATACGTTTTGAAACCGGTACGCCGTCGTCGCGGCAGGAACTGCACGTGTCGGTAAAATGACAGGCGCACTGGATAAAATGAAGTCCGTTATAGTCGCGCCACGATTTAATATCATCCTCGCGAACCAAATACATCGGCCGAATAAGTTCCATATCGGGGAAATTCGTGCTGTGTAGCTTCGGCATCATGCCCTGCATCTGCCCGCTCCATAACATCCCCATAAGAGTGGTTTCGATAACGTCGTCGAAATGATGACCGAGCGCTATCTTGTTACAACCGAGTTCTTGCGCCTTGCTGTAAAGATATCCTCTTCGCATACGCGCACAAAGGTAGCAAGGCGATTTTTTAATCTGATATACCGCGTCGAATATCTGCGTTTCAAAAATCTGAATCGGCACGCCGAGAGTTTCCGCGTTATTTTCGATAAGTAACCGGTTCAATTCGTTGTACCCGGGGTCCATCACCAAAAATACTAGTTCGAACTCGAATTTTCTGTGTCTTTTCAATTCCTGAAAAAGTTTTGCCATCAACATAGAATCTTTGCCGCCCGAAATACACACGGCAATTTTGTCGCCGGGTTTTACCATTTCGTATTGAACTACGGCTTTTACAAACGGACTGAATAGTTTTTCTCTGAATTTTCTTCGATCCCGAATAGATTCTTCTATTTCTGAAGACCTGTCGACTTTAACGAGCTGTTTTCTAAGCCAAGCGGAATATCCGCCGCGCAAACTTAGCGCGTCTAAGCCGAAGTCGTTTAACTGTTCGCAAATCTCTTTGCTTTGCACCCCGTACATGCAAAACAGAATCAGTTTTTTATCTTTCGGCAACTTTCCGTCTTTGGCAAAGCTAACAATATCCGAAAGGTGTTTTGCCCCGGGGATAGAGCCGTAGGAGAAGGATATTTCATCCCGAATATCGTAAAGAATATACTTACCTTCCGGCAAATCTGCAAGCTGTTCTATAGTTATTTCGCGATCGTTTGTTTGCAAACCTAAATTCCCCCGTTTTAAAATCGTAAATCGATACCGAAAGTCGGAATCGACAACTTTTAATCGTGTAAAGCCTAAAATGTGTTTATAAATTTTATTATAGGTAAAAAGGAGTCGTTTGTCAATAAAGAAAGAAATCGTTTTCGCAAAATTTAAATTGCCCCCAAAAAGACAGCCAAGGCAGTCTTATTTGCGCACATGTAAGTAAAGTTGAACTCTTTTATTACGGGTGGTCGGCGTAATTTTAGGGCATAAATTATCCTAAAATTTTTAAATATTCGGTAAGTTTAACATTTATATATCCCGCATTGATAACCTTTGTAAATATTATATTTCACACGTTTTTAAGTTTTATTAGGTTTAAATTTGTCTATTGCATGCCGAATTGCCATAAATTTAACTACAAGATACATAAAGTTATTGATTAAATAAATTTTTTATGGTACAATATCCTCGTAACCTAATTTAATATTGTTGTTTTTACACGCAAATATAATTTCCCTGTAAAGTGTTTCTTTAGCAATTGCAAAGCTCGTGTATAAAAAATTTGTGGCGCAACTAAGCGAGGAGGCGCATTATAACGTTGTTTTCGTTTATGGGCAACTTTTTAACGCCGTTTTATAAAAATTAAAAATTTTAAGGAGATTTTTTATGAAAAAACGTATTACCCTTTTGATTTTGGGCATTTTGTTCACGCTTTCCGTGTTGGGACTTACCGCTTGTAACAGTCCAACCGAACAAACACATGAACATACTTTCGCTACCGAGTGGACATTTAACGAAAATTCCCACTATCATGTCTGCACCTTCGATGGTTGCTCTGAAATAAGTGACAACGCACCGCACAATTTTGAAGAGATAACGGAAAACGAAACTTTGTACCGTAAATGTACGCTCTGCGATTATAAAATAGAAATTATTACGGAAGAACACGAACATACATATGCTGAAGAGTTCAGTTTCGACGAAAACTACCACTATCACGTCTGCACCTTCGACGGTTGCGGTTTAAAATCCGAAGTAACGGAACACACTTTCGAAAATCCGGAAATAACACAGACGGACAGTTCAATTACGAGAAAATACATTTGCTTATATTGCGGTTATGTCAAGACCGAAACTATAACTGTAGAAACTATAATAGAAAACGAAGAGAAATGGCAGGATGCGTTTTCAAATCTCGAACTCGTGAATTATTCGCTGCGCGTAACATTTAGATCTAGAGATGGGTCTGAAGCACATAACGAGTGTCATATAGATGAAAATGGCGCATACGTTTCATATGACGATGGAGAACTAATTTGTTATTTTATGAGAAATGAAGACGACTCTTTCTCTAACTACAGAAAAACCAGCGATAACGATATATGGGAAAAATCTCCTGACAGCACTTCTCTTTTTTATGAAGATATCATTGCGGAAGCAACATTGCCTTTTTCTCTCGAAGATAATTTTGACAAATTTATTTACGATCAAGAAAAAGGCGCGTATTTAAGCACGCAAGAAATGTTAATTGACTGCTATGCAATTGATCAAAAAGGAGAAAAAATAAAGATAGGCACACTTTGTGTTTTTAATGCCGAAGTAAGGGTTATAGACGGTGCGATATCATACATATCTTCCGAATACTATTTCCCGGATAGAGTTAATGACGACACGCAATACTCATTTATTTATTGGAATATAGGTATGACAAAAGTTGTGCTACCCACCTATATATCCGATAATGCGATAGAAAGCACAGAGACACCTTATTCGGATTACCAATAAAGTGATAATATTTCTAACGATATTAATTCCTTATGCAGAAAATATAAGTGCAGTTATATAACGTCCGAAATTGAAATAATTAAAACTACGACGAACATATGTTAAGAATAATCAATAAAGACGAAATGGCTTTTACGTTTAACAATGGCCCTATGTTCGTTGAATTTAAGATGAAATAAAGTATTTTCGGTAAATGAACAAGAAACAATAAATACTAAATTGAAATTACTATCTATAATGTTTCACTCATAGCTGACATGAAAAATTGATTACTACCCTTGAAGACGGCATAGGCAATCAACCAACAGTTATTGAAAAAATAGCATAATCCTAAACTTTGCTTACTTTATTATTGTCTTTTTACGGTCGTTCGGTTCAACTCATACAAAAAAGCAAGGCAGGTAAAAACCTGCCTTGCTTTTTTGGTTGCACGTTTGTAAGTAAAGTTAACCTCTTTTCTTACGAGTGGTCGGCGTAATGTTAGGGCATAAATTATCCTAAAATTTTTAAATATTCGGTAAGTCTTGCGTTTATATATTCCGCGAAGAGTTTCGTCATTGCCATAATTTTGCTCCTTTTACGGAATATTATATGCCACTTGCGGAATAATGTCAATGGGGTTACG
>CAJOMM010000001.1:0-2421 GCA_905235765.1 uncultured Clostridia bacterium | reverse complement strand
ACCACGCTTTAATATCCTTTCTTTTTTAGTTTTTTCAATGGCGCAGTATCATATTTTTGAAAAAATAAAAACCTTGCGCGACAGCTGTTTTTAAAAATTTTCTTGACAACGGTTTAATATATGAGTAAAATACTTATAATATATATACATAACAGGAGAAAAATATGAAAAGACAAGATCGTACGTTTTTTATGCGGCTTACAATCAACTGTATCATTTTAGTTCTTTCGTTGGCTGCGGCTTTTCTTTTTGTTGCCTGTGGCAACGACGAGGAAAAAAAGCCTGACGATGATACCCCCGATAAAGAAGTCTCTGTATGTCATATCGAACTTGACTACGACCTTTCCGAGGGCAATCGCTTTTATTATTTGAACGAGCCATTTTACATGGGTTTCTACGTTTTCGGCAGTTGGGTCCATGTTGCCCCTAAGGTAAATTTGGTGTTCGACGACACACACGAATCGATAGAAATTCCTTATTACTACCCGAATATGGTAGAGGTTACCGGTTTCGATAGTAAAACGGTCGGCACTAAAACCATTACCGTGAAGGTCTTTAACATACTTCATAACAACCAATATTGCAGCGCGACCACTACTTACGAAGTCGAAGTAAAAGATTACGATCGCAATTATTACGGTTACGATGAATTACCGGAAGATATCGAAGTCGTATATCCCAATGGATTTACTTTGACGGCAAAGGCAAAGAACGAAGTTGACGTTATCGCTTATAACTGGCTTGACGCGTCGCTAGAGGGCGACGATCATGCTGAACAATGTTCTCTCCAAAGTTATAACCCTTACAACTTTTTCACGGGGTATACCGCCTTTACGAACACCTTTGAATCTCCGACGTCAAACTCGCAAACGGATCAGTTCAAATTGCTTACTATTTACCACGATATGACGAGAGTCTATACGCCTAAAATTACAGTATCGTCCACAATGCCCGAAGACTTAGACCAATACGACTACGCGCATTTGGGCGAATACGCATTCAAAGCGGGTGAAACGCTTGACTTGGCAAAGTTAGGTATCGGCAGCGGTACGATTAAATTCCATGATAACGGCGAGGAATTCACCTTCGATAACGTTATTTTCACTAACGACAAAGTAAAATCCGATTTTTTCAGAAATCCTCCCGGATTTGAGTTTATGTTCGACGAATCAAAAGACTATAAGATACATCTCGTAGGAAACAATTATATAACAAACACGTATTACAATGGCGGCTCGGGAATAGGAATTAGCTTACAACGTGTAAGAACAAGTTACGATAGCGACAGCACTATTACTATTGACGGAGACGGAAGCTTACATTTTATCGGCGGAGAACCTGCGTTTTATACGAATTGTCCGCTTGTCATTGATGCGGAATTGAGTTTCGCGTCATATCTCGGAAGACTCAGCAACGGAATCGACGCCGAAGCTATACACCTTACTAAAAACGCTCGCATATATTCGACAAACATCGGCACAGGCATTCTCGCTATGCACGGCAATATACTTATAGACGAGGGCGCCGTAATCAATATGGACCTTACCCTGCCGAGATTAAAAGGCACCTATTCGACCGCAAACGCGATTCAAGCCGCAGGCGATATAATGATTAAGTCCAAAGACGTTAGTATCTCAATGATTGCCAATACGGAAATTTTTGAAGATCCCGAAGGTGTATTGGCATGTATCGCAATCTGTTCCGATTACGGTAACGTCTATTTAGACGGAGCGAACGTGGATATTCATATATTAGCGTCGAGCAGCAATAAAGTCGGCATTGTGTTTGATCAGGCGCTCGGCATCGCGACGTCCGAAAACTCCGGCGCCATTGCCAACAAAGGAGTCGTAAGCATATCGAACTCCGATTTATCAATAGATTTGCAAGCAAATCTCTTTAACGGAGTGTTTGCGCTATACGGGGTTAACGGGGTTGAAATAGAAAATTCAAATGTAGATATCAACGTAAGATGCATCACCGGTTTGAACGGTATTTATTGTTCACGTGGATCGATATCGATCGATAGCTCTAAAGTAACCGTCATTGGAAATCGTGCGCTTCTGGACTTAGATTCGTTCGGTATGTTTTCCGTGGGCAATTTCGTTGTCAAAGGCGATGATACGGAAATAATCATTGAATTCGGCAGCGGCGTTGCGCTTGCGGTTTTCGTTGGTCAAAACGAAGAACCGTCCACCTATGAAGAAGGTTACGTGGCACGTGTGCTACCTAACGATCTGCCCGTCGAAGGAATGGGAACCGACTATGCTATAGGAGCGTTCAGCATTATGCAACAAATCGGTGTTTTCAATACGTTTGAAACGGTTTACGATTTAACTACCGAGCATATAGCCCCTGCAACTACTTTGCATATCAATATGCAAAACGACTAAAGTCAATATCTAAATCAGAAAACCACCGGTA